>DATMTF010000372.1:0-11950 GCA_035565015.1 Asticcacaulis sp.
CTGCGCGTCAGTCTGGAGGATAAGCCGGGGCCTGCGGCGGTCTGTGCTTGCGCTTTCGCGGCAAGGTCGTCGCCCTCAAACATGAGCCGCACCTATGATAAAGACCGTTCAGATGAAGACATCTCGCCGCGCCGCCGGGGCGGCCCTGCTCCTGACCATAACTATAGCGGCGGGGGCCATAGCGGCAGGCGCCGCTCAGGCCGGCCAGTCCGTCACCGTGGAAAAGAATCATATGGTGCGCGTCGCCCTGCGCGGCTCCGCCGGATCGGTGATCGTCGGCAATCCCGACATCGCCGACGTCAATGTCGTCGATTCGCACACCATCTACATCATCGGCAAGGGCTTCGGCTCCAGCGCGGTGACCGTCACGGACGCGGCGGGCCGCTCCTTGTTTGACGGCGAGGTTGTGGTCACCGGCGCGCAACGCGGCGGCGTCACCGTCTATCACGGCCTCAAGGCGTCGAGCGTCGTCTGCTCGAATGTCTGCATCAGCGCCGACGACGCCGCATCGGCGGGCGTGGCTTCGGGTGCGGCTTCAGGCGGCGACGCGCCGGTTGCGGCGCCGGTCGCCATGAACGCCGGTTGAGTTCGGCCTGAAGGGGCGATGATGCGAATCGGGGCGCGGATCAAGGCCGGGGGCCAGATGTGGCGGGCGAAGGCGCGGCGGCTGGCGCGGACGTGGATTCGCGATCCGCGCGGCGCCACGGCGGTCGAATTCGCCCTGGTGGTCGGCCCCCTGATCTTTATGATCATGTGCTGCCTCGAACTGGCTCTGGTCATCCTCGTCACCGTGACGCTCGACAACGCCACCGATATGGCCTCGCGCGAAATCCGCACAGGCGAGGTGACCAGCGCCTCGACCGCCGCCGATTTCAAACAGCTTATCTGCAACAATATGAGCTGGCTGTCCGGCAGTTGCACGGCCTCGCTGGAAGTCGACGTGCGCACCTTCGACAGCTTCGCCCTGGTCGATATGACGCCGCCGATCCAGAACGGCAAGTTCGACGCCAGCACGTTTTTATACCAGGTCGGCGGCGGCTCGAAAATCCAACTGGTGCGCGCCTATTATGAATGGCCTTTGTTCACGCCCTTTTTGAAACCGGGCCTGTCCACCCTGGCCAATGGCGACGCCCTGATCACCTCGACCACCGTTTTCCGCAATGAGCCGTTCTGATGCTGCGCCGCCTCAATGCCCTTACGCGCCTTAAAGCGCCTTTCGATCTGATGAAATCAGATCGGCGCTCTAAGTCTTTGTTGCGTCGCTCTTCCTTATCCAAAAAGTGGAGCCGCTTTTTGGGGAAACGCTTTAAAACCTTCGCCGTCGATCAGCGCGGCGTGTCGGCGATCGAGTTCGCCTTTGTGGCGCCGATCCTGATCATGCTCTATCTGGCCCTGGCCGAGCTGACCCTGGGCATGATGGCGTCGCGCCGCACCGCGCACCTCGGCGCGGCTGTCGGCGATCTGGCGGCGCAGTCGGAAAGCCTGACCGTCGCCAATATCAACGATCTGTTCGACATCGGCGACAGCCTGCTGTCGCCGTTCGACACCGGAACGAAGCTGAAGATCATCCTCAGCAGCGTGACGATGAGCAAAAACAAAAGCACCGGCGCCGAGCAGGCCAGCGTGGACTGGAGCCGCAGTAACGGCAACATCGCCGCGCATGCGAAGGGCTATGTCGTCGGCAGCATCACGACGTCGCAGATTTCCGATGGCGAAAGCCTGATCATGACCGAGGTCGAATACGATTACGATTCGCCGATCGGCAATTTCCTGCCCGGCCAGACCGCGTTCACCTACACCTATTATCATCACCCGCGGAACGGCGCCGCCGTCGACTGTACGGATTGCAACTGATCGGCTATAGCGGCGGGATCGCATCCGGAGATCGCCATGCCGCATTATTCAGCGCTTCTCATATCCGTCAGCTTGCTGGGTGCGGCGCCCGCGGCGGTCCTGGCGCAGGATGCGCCCTCGCGTCATCTGGACAGCATCAGCTTTTATCGCGGCGCCTGCCACAGCCTGACCACACCGGACGGCGACGCCAGCCAGAGCTGCGCGCCCGCCCTGGTCCGGAATCTCTATTCGGACGGCGATATCGGCTACAGCTTTATCCGCGTCGATCCGGACAGCCATGCGCAGTCGGCGGTGTCGTTTCTCGGCAATGGCGACGGCATGGCGCCGGGCAGCATCGCGGTTGAGGGCGTGCTGCTCAACGGGCCGGGCGGCGATGAGAGCTATGACGGGCGCGGCGTCTGCACCCGCGCCGGCGCCGATGACGGCCCGCAGAGCGTCAGTTGCGAAGCCACGACCGATAACGGCATGTATACGGCGACCTTCGTATCCGACGGCTCAGCGCCGCAGGTGCGCGACATGAAGACGTCCGATAAGCCGAAAGCGGCGCAATAATCAGATCCGCGCGCCCGCCCGGTTATCCGCCGCGTCGGGTTGCAGCCAGGCCGAAACCGCATCGCCCGACATCGGGCGGGCATAGTAATAGCCCTGCGCCGCGCGGCAGCCCAGAGCCCGCAGGGTGCGCAACTGGCCCTCGGTCTCCACGCCTTCGACGATGCAGGTCAGGCCCATATCGGCGCACAGGGCGATCAGCGATTTGACGATCTTCAGGCTGGCGCCGTTATGTTCGATGTCGGTGACGAAGGAACGGTCGATCTTCAGCTTGTCGAGCGGCAGCTTGTGGACATGGCTGAGCGAGGAATAGCCGGTGCCAAAATCGTCGAGCGAGATGCCGACGCCCATCGCCTTGAAGGTGACGGCGGCGGCGCGGGCCTGGCGCGCATCATTGGCGATGGCGGTTTCGGTGATCTCGAAATCGAGACGGCGCGGATTGACGCCGGAGCGGTTGATCAGGGCGATGATCTGTACGGCGGTCTCGGCGTCGGACAGGTCGTGCGCCGACAGGTTGAAGGACAGCCGCAGCGGCTCCGGCCAGGTTTTCAGCGCCGCCAGCGCCTTGGTCAGCAGGGTCTTGGTGACCTGACGGATCATGCCGGTGCGCTCAGCCGCCGGAATGAAGGCGTCCGGCCCGACGGCGCCGAGCGTCGGATGCGTCCAGCGGGCCAGCGCCTCAAAAGCGGTGGTCTCGCCGCTGGCTACGTCGATGATCGGCTGGAAGGCCAGCGACAACTCGGCGTCGAGATCGGCGTTTTGCAGGGCGTGCTCCAAGGTGCGGTGCGCGTTGATCTCGCCTTCATGTTCCGCTGAAAAGACAAGCATCTGGCCGCGCTGACGGCGCTTGACCTGATAGAGGGCGTAATCGGCGCGCTCGAACAGGCCCTCGGCGTCGCGCGACGACGACGGATAGCAGGCCACGCCGATCGAAGCGCCCAGAAGCGCGTGCGACGCGCCGATGGCGAAGGGCTGACGAAGGGCGCTCTGGATCGCCGCATTCAGCGCATCGAGCGCGGTCGCATTCGGATTGCCGGTATAGATAAAGCCGAATTCGTCGCCGCCGAGACGGGCCAGAGTCACCTGATCGCTGGCGTGGCCGCCGCAAACCGCGCGCAGACGCCGGGCGGCTTCGACCAGAACGCGGTCGCCGGTGGCGTGGCCATAGGTATCGTTGACCGGCTTGAAACCGTCGAGGTCGATAATGCCGACCGCGAAACCTTTGCCGTCCGCCTTGGCGACGCCAAGTGTCGCATCTAGCTCGGTGAAAAACCAGCGGCGGTTGGCCAGTTCGGTCAGGCTGTCGCAATTGGCGATGCGGAAATTGTCCTCCGACAAGCGCCGCGTTTCGGCCTGGGAAGCGACCAGACGCTCAAAATCGCGCGAATAGACCAGAAGGATCATCACCATGGCGGCGGACACCAGCAACAGGTTGACCGCCATGGCGCGCAGCGAGGCGTGGCCCTCGAAGAAGAAGTAGAGGATGAAGGGAATATTGGCCATCAGGGTGACCAGCAGCGCCGCCGGACGCAGGTGCATCAGACAGAAAACGCAGCCGATCACGGTCAGGGCCATGTAGAACACCACCTGCCCCTGAGCATAGGGATCGCCGTAAGGATAAAGCAGCAGACCCCAGGTGGTGAAGGCCAGGGTCAGGGCCGCCGCCAGCACGGTGGTCATGCGCATATGGCGCAGAACTTCGGCGTCGCTGAACTGCCGGCTGCGCGCGCGCAGCCACCAGACGGCGCGCAAAAAGCAGAGCGCGGACAGCATCACCGGCGCATAGATGCTGAGCCAGGCCGGCGCAAAGCGCGCAAACGTATAGGAGGCGGCCAGCGAATTGCTGGTCAGGATAAAGTAGAGCAGCGGAATCTGCTTGGAGAAGGCGTTGAACTGCGCCCGCATCAGCACCGGATTGCCGGACGGAATCCGGAACAGGGCCAGCGCGGCGCCGATAAGCTGTTCTGCCTTCGTCCGGACGTTAATCCTGATCTCTCCCTCTGACCGCGCCTTTTGCGCCGTCGAACGGACAGCCTAACGGATCAGCGTATATAATCGGTTTAGGCGGAGAGAAATTTTCGGGACTATTTGGCGTCTTCCTCAAGCGGCACGCCATAAAGCTCAAGCTTGTGCCCGACCAGGCGATAACCCAGCTTGCGCGCCAGGGCCTCCTTCATCTCCTCGATCTCCTTATCGAAGAATTCGACCACCTGGCCGGTCTTGATATTGATCAGGTGATCGTGGTGGTCGTCGCCAGCCTCTTCGTAGCGTGAACGCCCGTCGCCGAAATCGTGGCGCTCGACCACGCCGGCCTCCTCGAACAGCCGCACCGTGCGGTAAACCGTGGCCAGGGAGATGTTCGGATCGACCGCCGCCGCGCGGTGGTACAGCTCCTCGACGTCCGGATGGTCGTGCGCCTGCGACAGAACGCGCGCCACGACGCGGCGCTGTTCGGTCATGCGCATGCCTTTTTCAATGCACTTCTGTTCGATGCGTTCCATGGCCTGACTCTATGACGCGCCGTTCTGCAAGGCAAGCCTGAGAATATAGGCGTCCACCGGCGGCGCGTTGCGGCGCGAATAATAGGCCTTGCGCCGTCCGGCGCGCATAAAGCCGCAGCCTTCATAAAGGCGGATGGCGCGGCGATTGTCGGTGGCGACCTCCAGAAACAGACTTTCGGCGCCCTCCTTGCGCAGGGTTTCGATTACCTGCAACAGCAGCAGGCGCGCCAGCCCCTTATTCTGATAGACCGGATCGGTGGCGATGGTCAGGATTTCGCCCTCGCCCGCCACCACGGCCATGACCACGAAGCTGACGATCTCGCCGTCGGCCTCGAAGACATAGGTGCGGTGATGCGGCTTGATCAGCAGGTCGGCGAAGACGTTTTCGCTCCAGCCGAAGTCGAAGCAACGGGTATGGATATGCGCAAGCTGGGCCGACGGCGCGTCGAGCTGGCGGACGGCGCTCATCCGGCGTCACTTAAGCTGATAATGCCACGCCTCGACGCCACGGCGTCCGCCTCCCGCATATAAAGGGGCGTTACATCATCATGGCCGCCGACGGCTGTCAATTCGGCTATCGCATCAAGCGAAGGCCAGGCTTGCGCGACCACATGCAGGCCGGGCAACAGGTCCGCCGCCCTGTCCGCCGCCGGACCGGTCAGGGTCGTGACGGAGGCGGCGCGCGCCAGAGCGACCAGCCCTTCGGCGTCAAAACTGTGCGCCTCCGCCCTCAGTTGAACGTAAAAGCGCCCTCGCCCGCCGTCGATCGCAGCCAAAGCGTCCTCCGTCAGCCCCGGATGACGCAGCAGCGCCTCCAGCGTCCCGACGCCTTGCAGGTTCAAACTCAGGCCGGACGCCATGCCCTTGGCGAAGCTTAAGCCCACGCGCAGGCCGGTAAAGGAGCCGGGACCGAGCGTCACGCCGATGGCGGTCAGGTCTCGCGGCGAGGTCTGCGTGTCTCGGAACAGCGTCTCGACCATCGGTCCCAACGCCTCCTGATGGCCGCGCGTCATCGGTTCGGAACGGGTCAACAGCGCGGCGCCATCGCGGTAAAGCCCCGCCTGACAGGCGGCCAGCGCGGTGTCGATGACCAGAATCAAAGCACGGCCTCGATGGCCTTCACCTCCGGCACATAATGCTTCATCAGGCTCTCGACGCCCTGACGCAGGGTGGCCGAGGAGGACGGGCAGCCCGCACAGGCGCCGCGCATATGCAGATAAAGCGTGCCGCTTTCCAGGTCGAAGGACTCAAATTCGATGTCGCCGCCGTCCTGCGCCACCGCCGGTCGCACGCGCGTCTCCAGAAGATCCTTGATCTCGGCCACGATCTGACCCAGCTCGCCCTCATAAACCACTTCGTCCTTTGCGGCCTCCTCGCGCAGGATCGGCTGACCGGAGGTATAGAAGTCCATAATGGCGGTCAGGATCGGCGGCTTCAACTGCGCCCAGATCAGGCTCGACTCCGGCGAGCGCCGCACGGTGAGGAAGTCCGAACCGAAAAACAGCGCCGACACGCCGTCGATCGCGAACAGGCTCTGCGCCAGAGGCGACGCCTCGGCGTCCTGTTCTGAGCGGAATTCCCGCGTGCCGCTCTCCAGCACGCTTTTACCGGGGATGAATTTGATGACGTCGGGATTGGGGGTGGCTTCGGTCTGAATAAACATGATGCAATCTCGCTTTTCCGCCGCACAGATGGGCGCAAAGCGCGCGCAAAACAAGTCAATTTGTCATCCGGCTTGATTGCGTCATCGTAAAATCGGGTTATAAACCGCAACCGAAACGCTTACGGAGATAGGCCATGGGCCAGATGGTCAGCCTGCAACGCCCCGACGGTGGCGAGATCGCCGCCTATCAGTCCGACACCGAGGCGGGTCGTCCCAGCGTGATCGTCCTGCAGGAATGGTGGGGCCTGAACGATCACATCAGGTCGATCTGCGACCGCTTCGCCGCCGCCGGTTTCAACGCCCTGGCGCCCGACCTCTATCATGGCCGCGTCGCCAGGGACGCCGACGAGGCCAGCCATATGATGAACGGCCTCGACTTTCCGGGCGCCGTGCATGAGGACGTCGCTGCGGCCCTCGCGCATCTGAAGACGATCAACCCGAAGGTCGCGGTCATGGGCTTCTGCATGGGCGGCGCGCTGACCATCGCCGCCGCGGCCCGGCTCTACGGTTTTGGCGCGGCGGTCTGTTTCTACGGCGTCCCGCCGCGCGCCTTCGCCGCGCCAGAGCAGATAAAAATCCCGTTTCAGGGCCATTTCGCAACCCAGGACGACTGGGTGACGCCGGAAGTCGTCGCGGGCCTCGACGCCGAAATGACCGAGGCGGGCAACCCGCCGGAAATCTGGTCCTATGAGGCCGATCACGCCTTCTTCAATAAGACGCGGCCCGAAGTCTATAATCCGGAAGCCGCCGAACTCGCCTGGACGCGCATGATCGACTTTCTGAAGGCGAAGCTGTAACGGACGCGGATTGACCTGAGCGGCGTTTGGGCTTAGGCCACAGCTTTGAATTTCCGTGACTTCCCGAAAGGCCGCGCACCTTGACCATCCATTATCACGAAGGCGACCTGCCGGACGGGCTTGATCTGGGCGCGTCGGTCGCCATTGATTCCGAAACCATGGGCCTGCGCTTTCGCCGCGACGATCTGTGCGTCGTGCAATTGTCGTCCGGCGACGGCAATGCGCATGTCGTGCGCCTGAACCGTCCGGCCTATGACTGTCCCAACCTCAAGCGCCTGCTGACCGATCCGAAGGTGCTGAAGCTGTTTCATTTCGGTCGTTTCGACATCGGCATGTTCGAACTGCACCTGGGCGTGACCACGACGCCGGTCTATTGCACCAAGATCGCCTCCAAGCTGGCGCGCACCTATACCGACCGGCACGGGCTGAAGGATCTGGTGCGCGAGCTTCTGAGCGTCGACCTGTCCAAGGCGCAGCAGTCGAGCGACTGGGGTCAGAAGACCCTGACGCCGGAGCAACTGACCTATGCGGCTTCGGATGTACTGCACCTGCACGCGCTGAAAGAGAAGCTCGACATGATGCTGGCGCGCGAAGGCCGCGCCGAACTGGCGCAGGCCGCATTCGATTTTTTACCGCACCGCGTCAAACTGGATTTGGCAGGTTGGGAAGATTGCGATATTTTCGCGCATTCCTGGAGCTGATCAGCAGGCCCATCCTATGAATCTCAGCGATCTCGCCGCCCCCGAAGGCCCGCGTCCCACCGGACTTCTATCCGGCGGCGGACTGGCGCGCGGCCTCGACGCCGAGACGGAGATCGCCGAACGCCACGCGCGCCTGGCCAAACAGGCGATCATGGTGCGCAGGCGCTCGCGCCGCGTCAAGCTGATGCGTTACCTGCTGCCGGGAACGATCATCGCCCTGCTGCTGCTCAATATCGGCTGGATCGTCGCCCAGACCGTCATTAATTCCATGAACGTCTACGCCAGCGCCGATGCGGAGATTCGCATGACCAATCCGCGCTATTTCGGTCGCAACGACAATGGCGAGCATTTCACCATCAGCGGCCTTGAGGCCGTGCGCAAGGGGCGCGATTCGACCAGCATTACGCTCAAGGCCCCGATGATCGACTTCAACGCCGATTCCGGGCGACTGACGCATGTGACGGCGGCGAACGGCGTCTATGACCAGAATACGCGCAAGCTGACCCTGATGGGCAATGTGCGGTTGAACGATGGCGATATGGATATGAAGACGGAACAGGCCGTCGTCGATCTGATCAATTCCAGCATCGCCGGCGACAAACACGTTGAAGGAACCAACGCTTCGGGTCATATAGAAGCGGAATCCTTCGTCATCACGGACAATGGCGCCCATTCCATCTTCCATGGCCGGGGCGACGCCAAGGTCTGGATCACCATCAACAACACCAAATGACGCCCCGACGGCGTAAGAGCGAACGGCAAGATGAAGATGCGGAAATCAGGCGCGACGACATGGGTCGGAACTCTGGCGGTGCTGGCCCTGGTGTCGGCTGCGGCGATTGCGCCTGAACTGACCCAGGCTCAGGTTTCCTCGCAGGGCGGGCCGATCATGGTCGGCTCGGACACGGCCTCGATGAACCAGGCCGATCACACCCAGACCCTGGACGGACGGGTCGAGATTATCCAGGACGATGCGCGTTTACGCGCCGATCACGTCGTCATGACCTATCTGCCCGGCCAGACCGAAAACAGCTTCGGCCCGATCAGCACCATCGTGGCGACCGGCAATATCTACTATGTCCGTCCCGATTCGACGGTGAAGGGCGACAAGGCGGTCTATACCAAGACGGACGACACCATGGTGGTCACCGGCGACGTGGTGCTGACGCAGGACAAGAACGTCATGACCGGCAACAAGCTGGTGTCGCAGGTCGGCAAACACATCACCACGCTCGACGCCAATCCGGTGAACGGCAATCCGGGCCGCGTCCATGCGGTCTTCTATCCTGACGACAAAAAGGGCGCGAGCGCGTCATCCTCCGCCAGCAGCAGCGCGGCGCATTAGGGACTTACGCCGTGATCTCCGACCCGATCCTCTCGCCCACGGTCAAAGCGACCGCGATTTCCGACGACGACGGCATCCGCGTCGAAGGCGTCGGCAAAACCTATAAGGAGCGCGCCGTCGTCAAGAGCGTGTCCCTGTCGCTGCGCCGCGGCGAGGTCGTCGGCCTGCTGGGGCCGAACGGGGCGGGCAAGACGACGTGCTTCTACATGATCACCGGCCTGATCGAGGCCGATTACGGCGTCATTCGTCTCGACGGTCAGGACATCACCCGCCAGCCCATGTATCAGCGCGCCCGCATGGGTATCGGCTACCTGCCGCAGGAAGCGTCCATCTTCCGCGGCATGTCGGTTGAGGAAAACGTCATGGCGGTGCTGGAGCTGCATGACGACAATCCCCGCGCCATCGCCGAGGAAACGACGCGCCTGCTCGAAGAACTGCGCATCACCCATATCCGCCGCTCCCCGGCCACCGCCCTGTCGGGCGGCGAGCGCCGCCGCGTCGAGATCGCGCGCGCCCTGGCGGGCAAGCCGTCCTTCATCCTGCTCGACGAACCGTTCGCAGGCATCGACCCGCTGGCCATTTCCGACATCCGCGACGTGATCACCTATCTGAAAGGCCGGGGCATCGGCATATTGATCACCGATCACAATGTCCGCGAAACGCTGGAAATCGTCGATCGCGCCTCGATCATCCACTCCGGCGAGGTTTTGTTCGAGGGCACGGCGCGGGAAATCACCCAGGATCCGGAAGTGCGCCGCGTCTATCTGGGCGACACCTTCGGCGCTTAAAAGGATGTGCGCAAAAATCGTGCCAAAGCACGACGCGTTTTAAATTTTCCAAGCAAATATTAACGAACGCATGCCAGGATCGGGTCCGCAACAGGATCACGGACACCGCGACGCATGGCGCTCGGACAAAGACTCGAACTCAGGCAAGGACAGGGGCTGGTCATCACGCCCCAGTTACAGCAGGCCATCAAGCTGCTGCAATTGTCCAATCTTGAGCTGGAGGCGGTGATCGAGGCCGAGCTGGAGCGCAATCCGCTTCTGCAACGCGACGACGCCGACCCGGCCGCCGACGCCTCCGAAACGGATGCGCCCGCCGAGGCAAGCGGCGACGATATGCGCGAACTGACCCTGTCCGACCGCGACGCGGGCGACGCCAACAGCCAGCTCGACGCCAGCGACGGCGACGTCTACGGCGAGGACGCGCCCTCGGTACGCGAGCGCGAGCCGGTCGCCGACGCGGGCGAAGGCCCGATGGTGGACTGGTCCAAGGCGGGCAAGGGCGGCGGCGGCTTCGACGGCGACGACGAAGGGCTGGAGCGCAGCCTGACCCGCGACAAATCCTTGCGCGAGCACCTGACCGATCAGGCGCTGATTGCACACTTCTCCACCGCCGACATGGCCGTCGCCCAAATTCTGATCGACGGCGTGGACGAGGCCGGATACTTACGCGTCTCCCTGCCCGAAATCGCCGACCGGCTGGGCTGCGGCCTCGATCTGGTCGAGGACGTGCTGCAACGCTGCCAGGGCTTCGAACCGACCGGCGTGATGGCGCGCAGCGTGCCTGAGTGCCTGAAACTGCAACTGATCGAGCGCAACCGCTTCGACCCGGCCATGGCGGCGCTGGTCGAGCATCTCGACCTTTTGGCGCGGCGCGACCTCGGCGCCCTGCGCAAGGTCTGCGGCGTCGATGACGAAGACCTGGCCGAGATGATCGCCGAGCTGAAGGCGCTCAATCCGCGCCCCGGCGCCGCCTTCGACGCCGAGCCGTCGCCCGCCATCGTCCCCGACGTGTTCGTGCGCGCCGACGCCAGCGGCGGTTGGCGCATCGACCTCAATTCCGACACCCTGCCGCGCGTACTGGTCGATCAGACCTATCACGCGCGTGTCGCCCATTCGGCGCGTTCGGACCAGGAAAAGACCTATCTGCACGAATGTCTGAACCAGGCCAACTGGCTGATCCGCAGTCTGGATCAGCGCGCGCGCACCATCCTCAAAGTCTCGTCGGAAATCGTGCGTCAGCAGGACGCCTTTTTCGTCTATGGCGTCGAATACTTACGTCCGCTCAATCTCAAGACGGTCGCCGAAGCGGTCGGCATGCACGAATCGACTGTGTCGCGAGTCACCACCAACAAATATATCGCCACGCCGCGCGGCGTGTTCGAACTGAAATTCTTCTTCACCGCCGCCATCGCCTCGTCCGACGGCACGGCGGCACATTCCGCCGAAGCCGTGCGCCACAAGATCAAGAGCCTGATCGACGGCGAAAAGGCGTCGGGCGAAATCCTGTCCGACGATCGCATCGTCGATATTCTCAAAGAGGCCGGCGTCGATATCGCGCGCCGCACCGTCGCCAAGTACCGCGAAGCCCTGCGCATCCCGTCATCGGTCGAACGCAAGCGGCAATTGCGCTGACGACGCGAAAACGGCGTCCTGCGGATTGTTACATCCCACCCCGAAAATGTGACCGACGCGCCTCTTTCTCGCAGATGCGAGATGTGTTATGACAGCGCTGTCATCAACACTCTGATATGT
>DATMTF010000373.1:0-5072 GCA_035565015.1 Asticcacaulis sp.
TTCTTTGACAAGTCGTATCTCATGAAAATCAACGCCAATACGATCAAGCCCGGCATGATCCTCGAATATCAGAACGGTCTGTGGACCGTCGTGAAAACCGAGCATGTCAAGCCCGGCAAGGGCGGCGCCTTCGCCCAGGTCGAAATGAAGAACCTGGTCACCGGCACCAAGCTGAACGAGCGCTTCCGCTCCGACGACACGGTCGAACGCGCTGTGCTGGAGCAGCGCGACCATTCGTTCCTGTACGAAGACGGCGACATGCTGGTGTTCATGGATACCGAAAACTACGAACAGATCAGCCTGTCGAAAGAATGGGTCGGCGAAGATCAGGTCCGCTTCCTGCATGACGGCATGGTTGTGGTCATCGAATCGCACGAGGAAAAGCCGATCGGCATGAGCCTGCCCGACACAGTGGTGCTGGAGGTCGTCGAGACCGAGCCGACCATCAAGGGCCAGACCGCCTCGTCCTCCTACAAGCCCGCTAAAGCCTCCAACGGCATGCGCGTCATGATCCCGCCTTTCATGGGTGTGGGCGAGCGCATCGTCGTCTCGACCGAAACCGGCGAATATATGAAGCGCGCGGACTAAGAGCGCCAGCGCGGCGTAATCAGATACATCCGGGCGAAGACGTCGAGCTTCGCCCGGATTTGACTTTTTTGTTTCTGCGCCGCTTGGGCGCCATCAGGTGACGTAATGACCGTTCTGCAATCCTCTCTCATTCAGGTCATGGTCGGCGCGGTGCGCAAGGCCTGCAAGGGCGTGGCGCGCGATTTCGGCGAAGTGTCCGAACTGCAGGTCTCCAAGAAGGGGCCGGGCGATTTCGTCACCGCCGCCGACAAGCGCGTCGAGGCCGCCCTGTTCGAGGAACTGCTGCGCGTGCGCCCCGGCTACGGCTTTCTCGGTGAGGAGCAGGGCGAGGTCATCGGCACCGACAAGACGCACCGCTGGATCGTCGATCCGATCGACGGCACCACCAATTTCATGCACGGCATTCCGCACTTCGCCTGCACGGTCGCGCTGGAGCGCGACGGCGAGATCGTGGCGGGCGTGACCTATAATCCGGTCACCAACGATCTCTACTGGGCCGAAAAGGGCAAGGGCGCCTATCGCAACGATCACCGCCTGCGCGTGTCGTCGCGCCGCACGCTGGACGAGGCGCTGATCGGCACCGGCCTGCCGTTCCTGGGCAAGCCCGGCCATGCTCAGGCGCTGAAGGAACTGCACCAGATCATGCAGCGCACGGTCGGCATCCGCCGCAACGGCGCCTGTTCGCTGGACCTGGCCTATGTCGCCGCCGGTCAGTTCGACGGCTACTGGGAGCGCGGCGTCAAGCCGTGGGACATGGCGGCGGGCCTTCTGATGGTCCACGAAGCGGGCGGCAAGTTCGCCTCGATCGACTCAGACGCCCATCCGTTCGAGACCGGCACGGTGATCTGCGCCAATCTCGACCTGTTCCCGGAATTCCTTGAAAAGGTCCGGTTGGCGAAATAATCAGCCCAGGCTGGTTTTCAGCGCCGCAACGCCCGCCGCCGCGCCGTCCGGATGGCTCCAGACCGCGCCGGAGACGGCGATAAAGTCGGCGCCCGCCTCGGCGATGGCGCGGGCCGTATCCGCCGTAATGCCGCCAATGGCGACGCATGGCGTCTCCATCGTCTCCTGCCAGATATTGAGCGTCTCCAGCTCGGCCATATGCTCGACCGCCTTGGTCGTGGTCGGGAAGAAGGCGCCAAAGGCGACATAGTCGGCGCCTGCTTCGGCGGCCTCCATGGCCAGATGGCGGCTGTTATGACAGGTCACCCCGATCATGGCGTCCGGCCCCAGTATCCGCCGCGCCTCCTTGTAAGGCGTATCCGACTGGCCGATATGGACGCCGTCGAGGCCCAGCTCTTTCGCCAGCGCGACATGGTCGTTCATCAGCACCGCGACGTCGTGCGCGTGCGCCAGCGGCGTCAGAATGTGCGTCGCGGCGCGAATCTCGTCCGTACTGGCGTCCTTCAGCCGGATTTGCAAGGCGGCGACCCGATCGCCGCCCGCCGTCAGGGCGGTCTCCAGGTCGCGCGCAAAGGCCTGCGGGTCAGGGATGCGCGGCGGGGTGATCAGATAGAGGCGGCAATTGGTCATGCGCCTGCTTTGCCCCAAGTCCGGCGGCGCGGCAAGCAAGCTTATGCGGTTTTTATTGCCAACCGACATCTCCGCATCGACGGCTGCGTCCGCTTGTCTATGATAACGGCCTATGCGGGGGCGCTAAAACGGAGCCTAACCGCTATGACACGCATGAAAACCACGCTCGGCCTGATGGCCGCCGCCAGCCTGCTCGCCGCCGCCCCGCTGGCGACCCACGCTCAGGACTCCACCTATAACGGCTATTGCTACGCCAGGAAGGACAAGGCCAAGACCACCGGCACGGTGATCGGCGCCATTGTCGGCGGGCTGGCCGGATCGCAGATTTCCAAGAATGAACGGGGCCTCGGCGCGGTCGGCGGCGCGGTCGTCGGCGGCGCGGTCGGGCGCGGCATCGGCGCCAGCAGCGTCAAGTGCATGAACGGCGACTACTATTCCTATCAGCAGGGCTCTTATCAGCCCGCCCCGGCGCCGGACGGCTACCAGGTCGTCTATTACAAGGATCAGCCGCCGACGAGCGCCTATTCGCACATCTATTACAACCGCGACCGAAGCTACGCCTATAATAACAACAGCTACGGTCAGGCTTATAATCAGGCGCACGATCAGTATCGCGGCGAGCAGGGCTGGCGCGACGATCGCGGCGACTGGCATATGGGGCGCCCGGTCGCCTTCGGCTGGAAGGACACTTATGGCCGCTGGCACGAGGGTCAGGTGCAGGCCTATGGCTATAAGGATTCCGACGGCCGCTGGCATGAAAGCTCGGCCCCGTCCTATGGTTATAACGACGACCACAATTACGGTCGGTAAAATTCAGCCTCCGGGTTACGGCCCGGAGGCGTTTTTATCGCCCTGAACTGCGAATGACTTGCAAACGCGCTGCGTCTGCGTTATATGAGAAGCATTCTCATTATCACGGTGACGCTTTCGTGTATCTCTGCAATTGTAACGGCATTCGCGAGCGCGACGCGCTTCAGGTCATCGAATCGGGCGCTTCCACCGTGCGGCAGGTGTTCGAAGGTTGCGGCGGCAGGGCGCAATGCGCCAAATGCGTATGCGAGATTCGCGACATGCTGGATCAGGCCGATTTCGCCCTGGCCATCGCCGCCGAATAAGCGTCTGTTTTGTCCTTGCCCGAACCGCCGACCGGCCTATGCTGGCGGCGGTTTCTTATATCTCCTGAGGAGGCGCCGCCATGAAGGGTCAACCCGAAATCGTCAAGCTGCTGAACAAGGTGCTGACCAACGAACTGACGGCGGTGAACCAGTATTTCCTGCACGCGCGCATGATCGAAAACTGGGGCCTCTATCATCTGGGCCGCATCGTCTATAACGAATCCATCGAGGAGATGAAGCACGCCGACCTGCTGATCAAGCGCATCCTGTTCCTCGACGGCCTGCCCAATCTGCAGGATCTCAACAAGCTGCGCATCGGCGAGACGGTCACGGAATGTCTGGAGTCCGATCTCAAGGTCGAGACCGGCGGGCGCGACACCCTGGTGGCGGGCGTTAAGCTGTGCGAGGACAGCCAGGACTATGTCAGCCGCGACCTGCTGGCGAAGATCCTTTCCGACACCGAACACCATATCGACTTCCTCGAAACTCAGCTCAACCTGATCAAGCTGATGGGCGAGCCGAACTATTTGCAAAGCGCGATGAAGGAAATCGAGGGCGAGGCGTAAAGCGCCTGAAAAATCTGCATTAACCACTTTGACCTTTGCCGCGGCTGCGCCTAGTTTGCGGGTTCAGTCGGGGCAAGGACAAAACACGCGTGCAGGATTTCAGCCGCCGGGCAGTAATGACTCTGATGGGCGCCAGCGTCCTGACCGGTCTGGCGGCGTGCGGCCCGAAACCGGACGGCCCGCCGGTGGACGATAACGCCGACGCCGATGACGACGCCAGTGAGGTGGTCGATCCGAAACTGGCCCAGCAGGAGGGCACGCTGCAATGGGCGGTGTCCGGAAACTGGCGCAACGCGGTCGATAAGGCGCGCGACAAGTATCAGCACCCGATCGAAACCCTGCAGTTTTTCGAGGTCGATCCGAACAGCACGGTCGTCGATATGTGGCCGGGGGCGGGCTATATGACCGAGGTGCTGGCGCCGTATCTCAACAAGGGCAAGGGCGCGTATGTCGCCGCCCTGATCGCGCCGCGCGCGGGCGCCGATCAGGCCATCCTGTCGCTCAACAACGCCTATCGCCAGCATTTCGACGCCGACAAAAAGCTTTACGGCGACATCGCCTACAGCCAGTTCGGCGCCGACACCGGCCCTCTGGTTCCGGCGGGGACGGCGGACTGCGTGCTGATGATCACCGTGGTGCAGGACTGGATGGCGGCGGGCATAGCCGAAAAGGCCTTCGCCGACGCCTTCGCCGCGCTGAAGCCCGGCGGCGTGCTGGGCGTCGAGCAGCACCGCGCCGATATCGGCAATGTCCAGGATCCGGCGGCCAGCAATGGCTATGTGCAGGAGCCGTTCGTGCGGCAACTGGCCTCAGAGGCCGGGTTTGGCTTCGTCGCGGCCTCGGAGATCAACGCCAATCCCAAGGACGACAAGGATCATCCGTTCGGCGTCTGGACCTTGCCGCCGCAACGCCTGACCGCGCCGCGCGGTCAGCCGCCCAATCCGGAGTTTGACGGAACGCTTTACGAATCAATCGGAGAAAGCGACCGTATGACGCTGAAGTTCAGGAAGCCGTCATGAGTCGCATCGCCGCATTATCCGCCAGCGCCCCGCTGATGTTCACGCCGGAATCGCGGGTTCCCGACGGCGGTATCGGCGAGTGGTTCCGCGGCGCAGGCGGCCTGCGTCTGCGCGTCGGTTACTGGCTGTCCTCTGGCGCATCGCAGGGAAGCGTGTTCATTTCGCCGGGACGTTCGGAGCCGATCGAAAAATATTATGAGCTGACGCGCGACCTGAACGCGCGCGGGTTTGACGTGGTTGTGCATGACTGG
>DATMTF010000374.1:0-4243 GCA_035565015.1 Asticcacaulis sp.
ATGCGCCTGTGTCGAGTTCCGGTCCAAAAGGGGCGATAAGTCGTGTTTTTCAGATTAAGGCCATATCTGCCAACGGCCCTGATTACGCTGGTCCTGACCTATGTATGCGTTCAGTATCTGACAGGCGACAAAGGTTTTTTCTCTCAGGAACTGCGAGATAAGCAGCTCGTTCTTAAGGAGCAGCAACTGGCGCAACTCAAGACGGAGCGCGAAGATTTGGAAGCGCGCGCCAAATACCTGCGCACGGATCACCTGTCCAAAGATTTACTTCAGGAGCGCGCGCGCATGTTGCTGGGGCTTTCCGAGCCCGGCGCCTATGTCATCCGCGATCCTTCGCCGCAAAGCGACAATTCCTGACCCTTTTTAAGCCCTTTACGCGAAGGCGGTCCTCTCCTAAAGGAAACCAGCCTTCGCTGGCGCGTGCGCAAACGCCGCCGCGATTCCCGAAGTCATAAGATCAGGACCGCCCGCTCAGGGCTGCCGCAATATTCACTGTAGGAGGTGTCCATGGCGCGTGCCGCCGCTACCGAGACCAGCAAGAAGGGCGGCGATACCAGCCGCCGCAACGTCTCCAAAGACGAGCTTCTGAAATATTATCGCGAAATGGTGCTGATCCGCCGCTTTGAGGAGCGCGCGGGCCAGCTTTACGGCATGGGCCTGATCGGCGGCTTCTGCCACCTCTATATCGGTCAGGAAGCGGTCGCCGTCGGCATGTACGCCGCTTCGGAAAAGGGCGATCAGGTGATCACCGGCTATCGCGACCACGGCCACATGCTGGCGGCGGGCATGGATCCCAAGGCGGTCATGGCCGAACTGACCGGGCGTTCGGGCGGCACCTCCAAGGGCAAGGGCGGCTCGATGCATATGTTCGACGTCGAGGCTGGCTTCTTCGGCGGCCACGGCATTGTCGGCGCGCAGGTGTCTTTGGGCACCGGTCTGGCCTTCGCCGACTGGTATCGCAATAACGGCAACGTCTCCTACACCTATTTCGGCGACGGCGCGGCCAATCAGGGCCAGGTCTATGAAAGCTTCAACATGGCCCAGCTCTGGAAGCTGCCGGTCGTGTATGTGATCGAGAACAACGAATACGCCATGGGCACGGCTCTGGCCCGCGCCTCGGCGACGACCGAGCTTTATCAGCGCGGCCTCAGCTTCGGCATTCCGGGCGAGCAGGTGGACGGCATGGACGTGTTCGCCGTCAAGGCCGCCGCCGAAAAGGCTTCGGAACATGCGCGCTCCGGCAAGGGGCCGTACATTCTCGAAATGAAGACCTACCGTTATCGCGGCCACTCGATGTCCGACCCGGCCAAGTACCGGTCGAAAGAAGAGGTCGATGAGGTCAAGACGAAGCGCGATCCGATCGAGCATATCAAGACCATGCTGCAACAGGCGGGCGTCGCCGAGGACGAGATCAAGGCGCTCGACACCGAGGTCAAGGCGATTGTGATGGAAGCGGTCAGCTTCGCGCAGGAAAGCCCGGAGCCCGATCCGTCCGAACTCTACACCGAAGTCTATCTTGAGGCGTAATCTTCCATGACCGATATTCTTATGCCCGCGCTTTCCCCGACCATGGAGGAAGGCACCCTTAGCAAGTGGCTGATCAAGGAAGGCGACGAGGTTTCCGCCGGACAGGTGATCGCCGAGATCGAAACCGACAAGGCGACGATGGAAGTCGAAGCCGTCGATGAAGGCAAGGTCGAGACCATTCTCGTCCCCGCCGGAACCGAAAACGTCAAGGTCAATACGCCGATTGCGCGTCTGGAAGGCGGCGTTTCGGCTCCCGCTCCGGCGCCTGCCGCCGCTGCGCCCGAAGCCAAGGCCGAAGACGCTGCGCCTGCGCCCGCCGCCGCGCCGGTTTCCAAGCCGAAGGCCGACCCGGAGTTTCCGGAAGGTACGCCGATGGTCAAGATCACGGTCCGCGACGCGCTGCGCGACGCCATGGCCGAGGAAATGCGCAAGGACGACAAGGTCTTCCTGATGGGCGAGGAAGTCGCTCAGTATCAGGGCGCCTATAAGGTGTCGCGCGACCTGTTGCAGGAGTTCGGCGACCGCCGCGTGATCGACACCCCGATCACCGAAATGGGCTTTGCCGGCATCGGCGCGGGCGCCGCCATGGCGGGCCTGAAACCCATTGTCGAGTTCATGACCTTCAACTTCGCCATGCAGGCGATCGACCAGATCATCAACTCGTCGGCCAAGACGCTCTACATGTCGGGCGGCCAGATCAAGTCGTCCATCGTCTATCGCGGCCCGAACGGCGCCGCCGCCCGCGTCGCGGCGCAGCACAGCCAGGACTATTCGTCCTGGTACGCCCATGTGCCGGGTCTGAAGGTGATCGCGCCCTATGACGCGGCCGACGCCAAGGGTCTGTTGAAAGCCGCCATTCGCGATCCGAACCCGATCGTCTTCCTCGAACACGAGCTGATGTACGGCATCGAGTTCGAGATTCCCGACGTCGAAGACTTCGTGCTGCCGATCGGCAAGGCGAAGATCCAGCGTCCCGGCAAGGATGTGACCATCACCGCCCATTCGCGCATGGTCGGCTTCGCGCTGGAAGCGGCGGAGAAGCTGGCCGCCGAGGGCATCGACGCCGAGGTCGTCAACCTGCGCACCCTGCGTCCGCTCGACACCGACACGATTGTCGAATCGGTGCGTAAAACCAATCGTCTGGTGACGGTGGAAGAGGGCTGGGGGCCGTGCGGCATCGGCGCCGAAATCGCCGCCAAGGTGACCGAGTTGGCCTTTGACGACCTGGATGCGCCGCCCATGCGCGTGCATCAGGAAGATGTGCCCATGCCCTACGCCGCCAATCTCGAAGCCCTCGCGGTTCCGAGCGTCGATAAGATCGTCAAGGCCGTCAAGGCCGTGACCTACAAGTAAAGAGGCAAGCCCATGACAGATATTCTGATGCCGGCCCTCTCGCCGACCATGGAAGAGGGCACGCTGGCCAAGTGGCACGTCAAGGTCGGAGACGAGGTCTTCGCCGGTCAGGTGATCGCCGAGATCGAGACCGACAAGGCCACCATGGAGGTCGAAGCCGTCGATGAAGGCGTGGTCGAGGAGATCCTCGTTCCCGCCGGGACCGAGAACGTCAAGGTCAACGCGCCCATCGCCCGTCTGAAGGGGGAGGGCGGGGCCGCGCCTGCGCCCGCGCCGAAGGCGGCGGAAGCCCCCAAGGCGGAGGCGCCGAAAGAGGCTCCCAAGCCCGCCGCCGCTCCGACGCCTGCGCCCGTCGCCGCGTCTGCGCCTTCCGGCGCGCGTGTCGCGGCGTCGCCGCTGGCGCGCCGTCTGGCCGGGATGCACAATCTCGACCTCAAGGTCATTACCGGTTCCGGTCCGCGCGGTCGTATCATCAAGCGCGATGTGGACGCCGCGCTGGCGGGCGGCGGGGCCAAGGCTGCGCCTGCCGCAAGCGCTGCCGCCGAGCCGCGCAAGGTGCAGTCGCTGGAGCAGATGGGCATTCCCGCCGGTTCCTACGACCTCGTGCCGCTTGACGGTATGCGTAAAGTGATTGCGCGCCGCATGACGGAATCGTTCCGCGACATTCCGCACTTCCCGCTGACCGTCGATATTGAACTCGACAACCTGCTGGCGGCGCGCGCCAAGATCAACACCGCGCTGGAATCACGCGGCGTCAAGGTGTCGGTCAACGACATGATCATCAAGGCGGTGGCGCTGGCGCTCAAGGCCGTGCCGGAGGCCAACGCCTCTTACACGCCCGAAGGCATCGCCCTGCACCATCACGCCGATGTCGCGGTCGCCGTGGCCATTGACGGCGGCCTGATCACCCCGATCGTGCGCAAGGCCGAGACCAAGTCGCTGGCGGAAATCTCGTCGGAGATGAAGGATCTGGCTCAGCGCGCGCGCGACCGCAAGCTGAAGCCGGAGGAATTCCAGGGCGGCACGTTCAGCGTGTCCAACCTCGGCATGTTCGGCATCAAGACCTTCACCTCGATCCTGAACGAGCCGCAGGGCTGCATCATGTCGGTCGGCGCGGGCGAACAGCGTCCGGTCGTCAAGAACGGTCAACTGGCCGTCGCGACCGTTATGTCGGTGACCCTGACCTGCGACCACCGCGTCGTGGACGGTTCGATCGGCGCAAAATTCATCAGCGCCTTCAAGCCGCTGATCGAAGACCCGATTAAAATGTTGGCGTGACATCTACGATGTCTCGCGCATTTTTCAGCTCAAACGCCGCATGGCTCGCCGCAACAGCGGCGGCGGGCGGTCGCCCTTGCCGAGG
>DATMTF010000375.1:0-4122 GCA_035565015.1 Asticcacaulis sp.
TCTTTATATGATTATATGGATGAAACACCTTTGATCGCTGCGGGATTTGACGCCGTACTCGACGCTCTGAAGGCGGCGGGCGAGGAGACGCGCCTGCGCCTGCTGCGTTTGCTGGCGCGCGAGGAATTGTCGGTCATGGAGCTGGTGTCTATTCTCGATCAGAGCCAGCCGCGCGTGTCGCGCCATCTCAAACTGATGAATGAGGCCCGTCTGATCGAGCGCTTCCCGGACGGCGCCTGGGTATTTTACCGCCTGTCCGGCGATCCGGCCATGCGTCCTTTGCTGGAGGCGATCCTGGCCGGGATTGGCGATTCGCATACCGACGATTTGCGCCAGCTCGAAACGGTGCGGCTGGCCCGGCGCGCCTCGGCGGAAGGTTATTTCGAGACGATCGCGCCGAAATGGGACGAGATTCGCAGCCATTATGTCTCAGAAAGCGATGTCGAGTCCGCCATATTGCGCGTGCTGGGCGATGCGCCCTATCGCCGTCTGCTTGATCTCGGCACCGGATCGGGGCGCATGCTGGCCCTGTTGGGACCGCGCGCCGAGATGGCGACGGGCCTTGATCTGTCGCAACACATGCTCAACATCGCCCGTTCGCGCACCTTTGAGGCGGGGCTTGAGGCCGCCGACCTGCGCCACGGCGATATTTACGATACGCGCCTGCCGTCGCAATCGGCCGATCTTGTCGTCGTGCATCAGGTGCTGCACTTCCTCGCCGATCCGGGGCGTGCGGTGCAGGAGGCGGCGCGGCTGCTGGCGCCGGGCGGACGATTGCTGATCGTCGATTTCGCCCACCACGCGCTTGAGATCATGCGTGAGCAGTATCAGCACCGGCGTCTGGGTATGCTGGACGAGGATATGGCGGCGTGGCTCAGCGCCGCCGGTCTCATGCCGCAGACCTCGCTGGCCCTGCCGCCGCAATCCGAAGGCGGGCTGACCGTCAAAATCTGGCTGGCCGCCCGACCGGCCTGAAACCGCCTGATCCTTTTATAATCCGAGCCTTAATTATGAGCCCTGTGCTGAATCCCAAACTGGCTGATCTTGCGCCGATTGCCCGCTCGCTCGCGGGCGGCGGGCAGAATCTCAACGTGTCGTTCGAGTTCTTTCCGCCCAAGACCGAGGAGATGGAGACGACCTTGTGGACCTCGATCCGTCGTCTGGCGCCATTGAACCCGTCCTTCGTCTCCGTCACCTATGGCGCAGGCGGTTCGACGCGCGAGCGTACGCACCGTACGGTCAAGCGTCTGCTCGACGAAACGCATCTGAAACCCGCCGCGCACCTGACCTGCGTCGAAGCGTCGCGCGAGGAGGTCGATGAGGTGATCCGCGCCTACTGGGCGGCGGGCGTGCGGCATATTGTGGCGCTGCGCGGCGATCCGCCCCCGATTGCTGGAATGGCTGGATTTGGCGACTATGCGCCACGTGCGGACGGCTATGCGAACGCCACCGAACTGACCGCCGCGATCCGGCGCATCGGCGACTTTGAAGTGAGCATCGGCGTCTATCCGGAAAAGCATCCGCAAAGCCCGTCCAAAGCCTTCGACCTCGACGTGTTGCGCCAGAAGGTCGATGCGGGCGCGACGCGCGGCATTAGCCAGTTTTTCTTCGAGCCGGACACCTATCTGCGCTATCGCGACGCAGTGGCCGATGCGGGCATCAAGATCGAGCTGACCCCCGGCATCATGCCGGTGACCAATTTCAAGGGGCTGCGCCGCATGGCTTCTGCCTGCGCCGCCCATATACCCGACTGGCTGGAAGATCTGTTCGACGGTCTTGATGACGACGCCGAAACGCGTAAGCTGCTGGCCTCGGCGGTGGCGGTCGAGCTGTGTCTCGGTCTTGAGCGCGAAGGCGTTGAAAACTTCCATTTTTACACGCTCAACCGCGCCGATCTGGTGTATGCGATCTGCCGGATTCTGGGGTTGAAGGAGAGCCAAAATGTTGCGCGCTGACCGTATCGCAGCTCTTAAACAGGCGGCCAAAAAGCGTATTCTCATCCTCGACGGGTCGTGGGGCGTGATGATCCAGCGCCGCGGGCTGGACGAGGCCGATTTCCGCGCCGACCGCTTCAAAACCTATCCGGGCCAGCTCAAGGGCAATAATGACATCTTATGCATTACGCGCCCGGACATTATCGCAGACCTGCACGATCAGTACTATGCGGCGGGCGCGGATATTTCCGAGACCAACACCTTTTCGGCCACGACCATTGCGCAGGACGATTATCACCTGAAGCTTCAGGACGTGATCGACATCAATCGTGAAGGCGCGAAGATCGCGCGCGCGCGCGCCGACGCTTGGACCGCCAAGGAGCCGCATAAACCGCGCTTTGTCGCCGGGTCTATCGGGCCGCTGAACAAGATGCTGAGCATGTCTTCGGACGTCAACGATCCGGGCGCGCGCAGCGTCACCTTCGATCAGGTCTATCAGGCCTATCGCGAGCAAATTCAGGCGCTGAACGAGGGCGGGGTCGATCTCTATCTGATCGAGACCATCACCGACACGCTGAACTGCAAGGCGGCGATCAAGGCGATTCTCGACCTTGAGGACGAGGGCATGGACAGGCTGCCGATCTGGATTTCCGGCACCATCACCGACCGGTCGGGCCGCACCTTGTCGGGCCAGACCGCTGAGGCTTTCTGGAACAGCGTGCGTCACGCCAGGCCGTTCGCGGTCGGGTTCAACTGCGCGCTGGGCGCCGACCTGATGCGCCCGCATATCGCCGAACTGTCGCGCGTCGCCGATTGCCTGGTCGCCGCCTATCCGAACGCGGGCCTGCCTAATGCGATGGGCCAGTATGACGAGCAGCCGCACGAGACCGCGCACGAATTGCACGAATGGGCCAAGGACGGTATCGTCAATATCCTCGGCGGCTGTTGCGGCACGACGCCCGACCACATCAAACATGTGGCGGACGAGGTGCGCGGCGTCCGACCGCGCCAGATTCCGCAACGCCCGCGCGCCCTGCGTCTGGCGGGCCTTGAACCTTTTGAACTGGCGTAGAGCGATGAAGACGACGATCCTGTTTGGCGGCGCAAGTCGCGAGCGTCTTGTCGCCGTGGCGACGGCGCAGGCCATATCCGCCGCCTTACCGGAGGCGGAGCTGTGGTTCTGGGACGCCGATGACAGCGTGTGGATGGCCTCGACGGAAGCGCTGCAAAATCACGCCAAGCCGTTCGAGGTTCCGTTCAGGGCCGACGGCGCCAGGATCGGCGGACTGGCCGAGGCGATGGACCGCGCCGCCGCCGAAGACCGCGTGCTGGTGCTGGGCCTGCATGGCGGCTCGGCGGAGAATGGCGAATTTCAGGTGCTGGCTGAGGCGCGCGGCGTCCCTTTCACCGGCTCCGGCTCGGCGGCCTCGCATCTGGCTTTCGACAAGGTGTCGGCCAAGCGGTTCGCGGCTTTGGCGGGGGTGTCGTCGCCCTCGACAGTGACGCTGGAAGAGGCCGACGAGGCCTTGGCCCATTATGGCCGCCTGATCGCCAAGCCCGCGCAGGACGGGTCGAGCTATGGCCTGATCTATGTCCATTCCGCGCAGGATCTGGCCGCCGTGCGCCGCGAGAGCCAGACAACGCCCTATGTCATCGAACCGTTCATCACCGGCGCCGAGGCGACCTGCGGCGTGCTGGAGCAGGCGGATGGCTCGCTGATCGCCCTGCCGCCGGTCGAGATTGTGTCAGCCAGCGGCCAGTTCGACTTCGAGAGCAAATATCTGGCCGCCACCACGCAGGAAATCTGCCCGGCGCGGTTCGCAGCCGAAATCAACGCCGAACTGCAACGCCTGGCGGTGATCGCGCACAAGGCCCTGTCGTGTTCGGGCTATTCGCGCTCGGACTTCATCATCTCAAAGGACGGGCCGGTCTATCTGGAGACCAACACCCTGCCGGGCCTGACGCGCGCCTCGCTCTATCCGAAATCGCTCAAGGCGGCGGGGCTGGATTTCGTCGATTTTCTGCATGGGCAGGTCGAGCTGGCGATCAGGAGGGCGGCAAGGTGAGCGAACCGGAATGGTATGCAGATTGGCGGCATGACGCCTTTCATGACCTGATGACCAAGCAGGATTTTCTTAAGGAAGAATATGGCTTCAGTCGCTGGCCGCGATGGGATTATGACGTTGAC
>DATMTF010000376.1:0-7746 GCA_035565015.1 Asticcacaulis sp.
GCCGTCATCGGCAGGGCGTTGTTGTCCGAGAAGGTGATCTCCTCGTTTTCCGGCCCGCGTTCGTCGGCTTCGCGCGTATAGGTGTAGGTGCGCTGAATCACCGGGAATTCGACAATACGCTCGCCCAGCAGATTCAGATGCCAGCCGGATGTCACGGGCGTGGCGTCAACTCCGGCATTGGGGCCGAGCGTGCGAATTTTCACGCCGACATTGCCGGGCTGAACCGTCTGGCCGCATGAGACCAGACCGCCGAACAGCAAAAGGGCGACGGCGCCCGTCGTCAGCAGCAGGACCGTGCGGCGCTGGGTCGGAAGTTTAGGGGATGTCATCATGGCGTGTTTTTGCTTATGCGGTTTTATAATACCTCATTAAAACCGCAGATCAGCAACCTTTCCTCGCATTTTTTGAAGTTGAGAGCATACTATTGCGCCGCCGGCCTGTGTTCAGGCGGAGTTGTGACGTCAAAATTTTCGGAATTTACCTTGTGGGGGAGATAGCTTCCCAGCAGGGCCGAAGACAGATCAAATCTAAACTTCTGCGATCCGTGACGCCGCGACTTAAAACAGCGCGGTTATGGTATTTCTTGTCTTTAAGCTTTCATAGCCTTTGTTTTCCATTCGCAACGACTTGGAACAGCCTCATCTGCGAACGCCGCTATATTACGCGTTTGCGAAATGGCGGAAAAGCAAAACCGGACAGAGATCACGCCGATGTTACCGCAAGGCGTTTACGCCTTACCGCCGCCATTGGTCGCATCGGCAGTCTGCTCCGCCGGTTTCGCGCCATTCTGAGACGCCGCATCGTCGCGGGCGCGGAACTTCTTTTTCATGTCCGTGACCCAGCCCGCGAAAGCGTCGGTGTCGGCAGCGGCGGCGGCGAAATCGCGCACCGAGACATTGCCGCCGTCGAGCGGCGCCAGCGCCACGCGCATGGCGTCCGGCGAGGAGGCGTCGGCCGCGAACTTGCCGAAGCGGTCGGACAGGCGGGTCAGGGACTTCTGGTCCTTGAGCAGGCTGTAGGCGACGCCAGCGCGGATCACGCGGCTCTCGTCGCCCTGATCGAGCGGCTTGTCCGACTTCCAGCGATCGCCGAGACGGCGCTCCAGCACGGCGGCGGCTTTCGTCCAGTCCTGCTGGCGCCAGTAGGCGTCGGCGCGCGCGTCATCGGCGTCGGGCGACGCATCGCCGCCCAGCGCGTCCAGCGCTTTATCCGGCTCGTTCAGCTCATTGAGCGCGCGCGCCTCCAGCACCCGCCGCTCGGACAGCACCGCCTTGGGCAAAAGCGTGGTGCGCGTGTTCCACAAGGCTTGCAGCGCCTTTTGCGGATCGTGGTCCATCAGGTAGATGGCGGCCAGGTCCGCGGCGACCGACGATTTGGCCGGGCCTTGCAGGCGATTGTCGATCTGGTACTGCAACAGGTCTGCGGCCTGATCGAGCAGATCGACATCGACGAGGCGGCGCACGATGCGGCGCACCATCTCGTCGCCGTCGGCGCCGATTGGCGTCAGGTCGCGGAAATCGTTGAACAGGCCCAAAGCCTCGACCGGCTGCAGGCCGTCCGCCATGCCGCCGAGGAACAGGCCGCGAAACGCCTGGGTCAGCGTGGTCTGAATCTGCGCCTCACGCGGATCGTTGAGGAAGGACTGGCCGCCGCTTCTGAGGATGTCGAGCGCTTCACGGTAACGCCCGGCGTTGAGATAGGTCTGGCCCATATAGCTGATCAGTTGCAGCTCGGTGTCGTCGCCGCGCCAGCGGTAGCGCAACTGATCGAGCGCCTGCAGGGTCTGGTCGATATTGGCCTTGCCGAGCTGGTTGCGCAGGATGGCGACATGCATCAGGGCGGGCGCGGCGATCGAATCGTCGGACGCCTTGGCGCAGGCGGTATAGACCGCCAGGGCGCGCGCCTTGTCGCCTGTCGCTTCGATGATCTGTGCGTCGATCAGGAAGGCGCCCAGCTTGTCGAGCGGCGTTCCGTCCTGCGTCACCGCATAGCCGATCATGGCCTGCGCCGTGGTCAGATCCTTGGTTTGCAAAGCGGCGTAAGCGTAGGCGGCGGCGATCTTCATGCGCCACGCCACCGGGAACTGGTCGAGCGCCTTCAGGCCCGCCTTGAAATCCTTGACCGCGTCAGGATAGTGACCGGCCTTGGCCTCGGCATAGCCTTCCCACAGGCGCGAGGCCGGATCGGAGGCCAGAACGCCCGCCGACAGATCGCCCATGGCGTCGCTGTAGCGTCCTGACAGCATTTTGGCGGCGACGCGAAGGCCGCGCACCTGCGGATCGTCCAGAGCGTGCGGATTCTGTTTGGCCAGCAGGTCGAGCGCGCCCTGCGCCTCAAAGGCCAGCCCCTGCCCGACCAGAAAGCGCGCCAGAGACAGGCGCGCCTTGGTCGGACCGCTTGGCCCGCCCGCGCCTTCATCGGCGGCGGCGGCCTGCAGGGCGTTGTAACGCGCCAGAAAACCTTCGCCCGGCGCGGCGGACCAGTCGGGATTGGGCAGGCCGGGATAGAGGCCGTTCTTATAGTCGAGCCGCGCGTCGCTGGCATTGGCGTTGGGGTCGATATTGGACAGGGTCAGGCCGTTCGGGCGCGATACCGAAATCAGGTCGCAGTCGACCGCGACCTTGACGTCGGGCGTCATATGCATGACCACGGCCCCCTGCGCGGTCGAGGCGATAGTGGCCTCCACCAGGGTGCGCGTCGAGGGCAGGTTCTTGATCGGGCCGCGCGCCGGGATCACCGCCATGCGGTCGCCGACGGAAGGGTCGCGTATCCAGGCGACCTTGCTGGCCCCGGCCAGATTGATGTTCAGGGCCGGAACGCCGGTGGAATCGTCACGCACCAGACCGATGCGCGCCGCCTTGTTGTCGGTGGGCTGGCCTCCAAGCTGCACGCGCCAGACCAGACCGTCATTGACCGCCGACAAACTGCCCGCTGTCGGCGCCCGCAAACGAAGGGCAGTAAAGCCGTCATTGCGCGTCCATTGCGCGTCCTGAACGATCAGGCCGTCCTTGAGGTCGGGCGGCAGGCGCAGATCGACCTCCTGATCGAAGACGATCCAGACCGAATCGCCGCGCCGGAACACCGCCGCCGCCGCCGGTCCGTCAAACGGGAAGGAGATTTGCCGCCCGCCATTGGCGTCATCGACCTGCACCGCGACGACGGGCGCCTTGACGGCGCGATTGACATGCTCGGCGCCGGACGCAGGCGCGGCGGCCTTCGGCGCCAGCAGATCCTGCAGGTTTACGGCCAGCGGCTTGCCGTCCTTTCCGCCATCGGCGGCGGCGTTTTCCTTATCCTCGGCCTTCGGGTCGATCTGGACGAAGACGGCCCCGTCCGCGCGACCGAAATGGGCGTCATAGCCGGGCCTGACCTTCAGCCACAGCTCATTGGCGCGCGCGTCCGACTTGACGTCCACAGCCACGACGCCAAGCGGCGGATTGGAGCGGATGTCGCCAAGATCGGGCTTTTGCTGGCCCGGCAGACGGATGACGACCTGATCCTGATCGCGGCGCACCGAGGCGCGCGATCCGATGGCGCCGTAGATCTCAATGCGACCCGATTGTTGATTACGCCCGACGCGGATGTCGATATCGGCGCGCGAAGCGACCTGCGGCAGGGCCATGGAATCGCCCAGCGCCATGTGCGCCATGCCCAGCCCGACCGTCGCCATGACCAGCGCCGTGGCGCGCCACGGGTTTTTCGCCTTCACGACCGGCCTGGGCTGCAACTTGAATTTGAGACGCGCCAACGCCTCCTGACGCGCGGCCTCATCGGCGGCGGCGTCAGGCGCTTCGTCAGGCGAAGGCGTCGGCACACGAATCATTGCCCCTTAATTTCGCCTGACGGGCGTTTCATCGAAGTTAATAGCCGGTAAGGAATCGCGCCTATGGCGCGTTTATGACGCTGGCGAAAACCTCGTGCTGCGGTTTTGCGCGCCAATGGCCACACTCCGGCGCGTATAGAGGAGGTCTCCCATGTCCGACATAGCCGCTGATCCCCTGATCTACACACGTTACGGCGAGGCGCGCGATCCGGGCGGCTGGCGTCCGGGCGCCTTGAGTCTCAGCCTGGCGGCGGCGCTTGTCACCTGCCTGATCAGCGGCGCCGTGATCGTCTCGCGCATCTCGGACCTGCCCAATATCGACACCCTGTTCGAGCCGCAGATCGTGCAGACGGCGCCTGCGCAGATGGCTTCCGCCAGGCCTATGGCGGTGCTGGCTGACGTCGCCGCGTCGCCCTCCGATATCGACATCGCGCCGACGCCGCCGGTCTATATCGAGCCCTACGCGTCCGATTACGACGCGCCGCCGGTGACGCCGACGGCGGATGACTATGCTTACGACCCGAACGCGCCTATCGAGACGGCGGCGCCTGTGTTGACGCGCGCCGAAGCGCAGGACGCCTATGGCGACCTCGCCGACGCTCTGGCGACGTCGAATGATGGCGCAATCAACTCTTCTTCGGTTGCGCCGCCGCAGTTTTAGCGCCGGCGCCGACAGAGGCCGACCCGCCGGACGTCGCCTTATCGAGCTGCTGTTGCAGGCCGTTGGCGCTTTGCATACGCGTCGCCAGCTTTTCGGTCAGTTCGCGCGCCGCAGAGGGGTCCATGGCGCCGAGAATCGCCGCCAATGCCCGGTCCTTCATCTTGGCGGCGATGGGCAGGCGCACCTCGTCCTTCATCGACGCCAGAACCACCGCCGCATCCTTGGGCTTCATCGCCGTATAGACGGCGACGAGACGGTTGGTGTCGTCGTCCTGCGTCCTGTTCGCCTGATCGAGCAGGGTCTGAATCTGGGTCTTGAGGTCGGACAACTGCTGGATGCGGGCGTCGAGCTTGGAGTCGGCGGCGTCGATCAGGGCCTGACGCGAATTGAGCGACTGTTCGCGCTGATCGAGCTGCTGGCGCCGCTGACCGAGATTTTGCAGAATCTGCAATTCGTTGGGCGACATGCCCGCCTGTTTGGCCAGATCGTCGATCGAGGTGGCGCAGATCGGCGCGGTCGGCGCCACCGCCGCTGCGTCGCTGGCCGCCGAATTGGCGTCCGCCGCCATCAGCGCCGGGCTGACCGCATAGCTTTCGGTCGGATCGTCGCCTGTATTGGTTTCTGCGCCCGCAATCTTTGGCGCGAGCTTTTTCACCGGCGCCTTTTTCGTCACATCGGCGGCGAAGGCCTCAGCGGCGTGAAAGGCATTGGGCGCCAGATCGAGGCTGGTGATCGCCTTCATCGCGACTACGCCGCCAATGGCGACGAAGACGAGGGGCAGAAAACGCGGCAAATTCGCCATAGCGGCTTATCTCTTTTCACTTTCGCCGAACAGGTCGTCATCGAGCGCTGTCGGCATCCGGCGCCTTTGCGCGGACGGATGGCTTAAGGTGCGGATCATCTCGTTGAGATTGGCGACCACCAGTTCGGACATCTGCACCTTGTCGAGCATGTCGCTGTCATCGGGTCTGGCGACAGGCGGGAGCTGCGAGCGACGCGGCGCCGGCATGACGGGGGTGGAGGGGACGGCAGGTTTAGCCACATCGCGGCGGAAGGCGCGCGGCGTCTGCGGCTCTGCTAAGGGCGCGATCGCCGGTTGCGGCCGGGGCGGGGCGGCGCGTAAAGCGCTGGCGGTTTCCCAGTTGGCCAGGCTCTTGTCGATATCGCTCCCGGCGCGTTCGGCGCGCGCAATCTGGCTTTCCAGCCGGTTGAGCGCCTCGCGCGCGGCGATGACGCGGCCATGCAACAAGTCCTGCGTCTCGTCGGCGTCGGCGCGCAGCTCTTTCAGGCTGGCGTGGGCGCGGATCGCCGCGTCATCGAGATCGCGCACGGCCTGGGCGAACGCCTCCTGCCCGGCGCGCAGCGCCTTTAACCGCTTGTCGAGGCGCACGCCGAACCCAAGGGCGGCCAGCAGCAGCCCCATCAAGATCAGGTCCATAATGGCGTTGGCCATGTTCACGCGCCGTCAGCCCTCTACTTCTTCTGCAACTGGGTCAGCCGCCGCTTGGTCGATGAGGCCAGCGGCGCATCGACCCGAACAGCGATATTGTGACCCTTGCGCCCCATGCGTCCCGTGGTCAGGGGAATCGCCCCGCAACGCAACTGTACCGCAGAATCGCCGGTCGCGTTCAGCACAATCGTCTCGCCAACCTTGAGATTCAGCACCTGCGACAGCGGCAATTGCTGCTCATCCAGCACGGCGCGCACCTCCATCTGCGTGGTCCACAACTCGGTGGCCAGGTGACTCTCCCAGATATTGTCGCGACCGAACTTCTCGCCCATGAACTGCTGCAGCAGCATTTTGCGGATCGGCTCCAGCGTGGCGTAGGGCAACAGAAGCTCGATGCGTCCGCCGCGGTCCTCCATGTCGATGCGCAGCTTGACCAGGATGGCGGCGTTGGCCGGACGCGCAATGGCGGCGAAGCGCGGATTGGTCTCCAGCCGGTCGAGATTGAAATTCACCGCCGTCAGAGGCTCGAAGGCCTGACGCGCATCGTTCAGCACCACCTCGACCATACGCTGCACCAGCACGCGCTCGATCGTGGTGTAGGGACGGCCCTCGATGCGCAGGGCCGCCGTGCCGCGCCGCCCGCCCAGCAGGACGTCGACGATCGAATAGATCAGGTTGGAATCGACGGTGAGCAGACCGTAATTGTCCAGCTCCTCGGCGCGAAACACGGCCAGAATCGCGGGCAGAGGGATCGAATTCAGATAGTCGCCGAAACGGATCGACGAGATGTTATCGAGAGAGACTTCGACATTGTCCGAGGTGAAGTTGCGCAGACTCGTCGTCATCAGGCGCACCAGCCGGTCGAAGACGATTTCCAGCATCGGCAGGCGTTCATAGGACACCATGGCCGAATTGATGATCGCCCGGATGCCAGAACGTTCGTTGTAGTCGTCGTCGGACAGGTCGAAGCCGAGCAGGCTGTCGATTTCATCCTGATTGAGGATGCGCTCGGCGCCCGCCGCCATGTTGAAGCGCTCGCCGCCCGCCGCGCCGCCGACCATGGCCTCCCATTCGGCAGCCAGATCGCCGGTGTCGTCCGCGCCTCCCGCGCCGCCGGACGGAGGGGCGCCGGTAGCCGCCTCGGCCTCAGCGGCGAGTTCGGCCTCCCAGGCCGCCATCATGGCTTCCTGATCGACGTCTCCGGCCATCAGGTCACCACCATTTTTTCGATCAGCACGGCGTTGATCTTCTGCGGCGCCAGCACGAGATTGACGCGGCGCAGGATTTCCTGGCGCAGCTCGATATTGCCTTCGGAACCGGCCAGATCTTCGGGGCGCAGTTCGCGCATAAAGCCCTGCAACAGGTCGTTGATGCGCGGCAGATTGGCGTCCAGCGTGTCCGCCGTGTCCTGATCCGGACATTCAAAGGTCAGCTTGAGCTGCAGATAGGCCGGATTGCCGTTGGGCGACTGGATGTTGGCGATGGTGTCGGGCAGGGTGTAATAGATCGTGCCGTTCGGGCCTTCGGACTGGGTCGGCTGGGTCTTGGGATCGGCCTTGGCGTCGCCACCCTCCTTCTTGTCGCCCTTTTTATCGTCCTTCTTTTTTTCCGGCTTCTTGCCGTGCGCGTCCTTGGCCGCGTCAGCCGCGGGCGGATGTTTTGGCGCCAGAAACAGAAAATAGGCCGCCGCCCCGCCGCCGCCAAGGACCAGCACCGCGACCGCCGCAATAATGACAATCAGCATCGGGAACTTCTTTTTGGGCGCGCCTTCGCCGCCTTCACCCGCCTCATCGTCCACCGGCGGAGCCTCGG
>DATMTF010000377.1:0-12245 GCA_035565015.1 Asticcacaulis sp.
AGCCATCCTGACCCTGATTTGATATGACGGGCGGCAAATCCCGGTTTTCCCCTTACGCGCGTTTGGCCAATCTGCCGGGCGTCCCATCACCAAGGAGGCCGGGATGACACATCCAGCAACAGATGACACAAAGACAGCGCCGGGACCGGCGGACGATCCGATCACCGGGCCGGTGATCCTGCCGCAAAGCAGCGACGAAACGACCCCTGAAGACGACGATCCGGAGGCCGATAATGACGAAGGTTCATAATGTCCCCGCCCCGACGCAATACGGCAAGATCTGGCGTTATTCGGTCATATCCTTCCTGATCATCATCGCCGCCGCCATCGTGTATTGGGTCGGGGCGGGCATGGCCGCGCATCCGACGCGCGGCGACACCACGCAGGACGCCATCAACGCCTCGCGCGGTCCGGCGGAGCCGACGATGAATTAGGGTCGGGACTCAATTAGCCCAGGCGACCGTACTCATCAGTCCGCGCGTTCCGTCGCGCGTATCCAGCCGTGTGTGCTGCACCACAACGGGGACGTTCGAGGTCAGGACGCTGGCGAAGTCCGTTCCGGGCGGGATGGGCTCCGGGTCGCGAAAATCGTTAAAACGCAGGTGATGCGTGCGGCGCGCCGGAATCTTGAACCTGTACGGACCCGCCGGTTCGCGATCTTTGAAAAAGACGCGGATTTCGATCTCGGCGTCCTCATCGCCTGCGTTCAGCACGCAGCACGCCTCATGACTGATGGCCGGGCGCGGCTTTTCAGGGTTATCGGGCGGAATATAGCCTTCGGCTATGGCCCATTGCGTTTTGCCGATCATGCAGTCTCTCCTCTTGTCATCGCGGCCAGCAACAATTCCGGCAGGGTCTGATGCTGACGCTTACTGAAATGCGTGATCTGGTGGCGGCAGCTAAAGCCGTCGGCGGCGATCAGATGATCGTCCGGCGTCTGATCGAGATGTTCGAGCAGTCCCTGTTTCGCAATGGCTTCGGACACCGGATATTTCTGCGTTTCATACCCGAAGGCGCCCGCCATGCCGCAGCAGCCGTCGTCGAGCAGCTTCGCCTTCCGCCCAGTCGCGCTGAGCAACGCAATCTCAGCGTCGATGCCGATGACCGATTTGTGGTGGCAATGGCCATGCACGGCGACATCGCGCTCAAGATAAATCGGCGCATGACCGTGCATCGTCAAATACTGCCCTAAAGTCAGAGCCCGTTCGGACAAGCGTTTGGCGCGCGCATCGTCGGGGAAAAAGCTCAACAACTCGGTCTTGAACACCGACAGGCAGCTCGGCTCCACCCCGACCAGCCAGGTGCGCTCATCCAGCAGGGGCGTCAACACATCAAGACAGCGTTCAAGATAGGCCCTGGCCGCCTCAAGTCGTCCGTAATCGTAGAAAGGTCGCCCGCAGCACAGACCCTTGGGCGAAGCCATCACCTCATGCCCGCTCAACTCCAGAACCTGGCCCGCCGCCAGCAGCGGCGCAGGCGTGAAATGGTTGTTGAAACTATCCATCCACAGGATCGCGCGCTTGTCGCGATGCTGGCTTGCGCTGCGCCATTGCGCGCGCGCCGTCTTCCCGGCGATCTTCGGCAGGTCGCGGTCCGGATGCACGCCCGCCACGATCTTGGCGATGGCGGAGAGACCCGGCGTCTGGGTGATCAGATTCATCAGCCACGGCGCCTTCGCCGCCCACGGCGCCCAGACATGCACAAGGCCCATGCCATAGCTGGCCAGAGGACGCGGATGCGATTTAAAATAGTGGTGCAGAAATTCGGCGCGATAGCTGGCCATATCGACGCTGACCGGGCATTCATGCTTGCACGCCTTGCAAGACAGGCACAGATCGAGCGCTTCATGCACCGCGTCCGACTGCATATCGTTGCGGATCGGATCGCCCTCCAGCATTTCCTGCAACAGGCGCGAACGCCCGCGCGTCGAATGCTTTTCCTCGCGCGTGCCGCGATAGCTCGGACACATGGTCCCGCCCTCATGGCGGCGGCATTCCCCGACGCCGACGCAGCGCATGACCGCGCGGGAAAAGCTGTTCCGGCTTTCAGGAAATTGAAGCAGGGTATGGTATTCGGGCTTCTGACGCTCGAACTGCGGACCATAACGCAGATCCGTGTCCAGAGGCTTGGGATTGACAATCTTGCCCGGATTCATCCGCCCCAACGGATCCCATATCCGCTTGAACTCGCCAAACGCCTCGATGAGCTTCTCCCCGTACATGATCGGCAACAACTCGGCGCGCTGACGGCCATCGCCATGTTCGCCCGACAGGGTTCCGCCATAGCGCACGACCAGGGCGGCGGCCTCCTCCAGAAAGCTGCGATAGTTCGCAACCTGTTCGTCCGTATGCAGCCCGAAGGTGATGCGCGTATGGATCAGCCCGTCGCCGAAATGGCCGTACATCGACCCCTTGTAATCGTATTTGGCGTAGAGGGCCTTCAACTCGCGCATATAGGCGCCCAACTGCTCCGGCCCGACGGCGGAATCCTCCCAGCCCGGCCAGGTATCCGCCATGCCCGGCACCCAGGCGGTCGAGCCCAGGCCCGCCTCGCGCACCTTCCACAGCTTCTCCCGCTCCTCCGGATCGGAGAGCAGACGCATATCGACGACGTGCGGATGAGGCTTAAGCCTCTGGCGGCAGGCTTCAGCGTGATGCTCGGCCTCAGCTTGGGTATCGCCGCCGAATTGCGCCAGCAGCCAGCCATTGCCTTTGGACAGATATTGCAGATCCTCGACGCGGAAATCCTTGACCTTCATATAGTGCGGCAAGTCCGCATCCATGCCTTCGAGCGCGATCAGGCCGTTGGAATCCTTGTCATGCCGGAACTTCAGCAGGTCCGGCACAGCGTCGGCGGCGTTGGCGACATCATCAAAGCCGATGACCAGCAAGACCTTGTGCTTCGGATCCGGAACCAATTCCAAAGTCGCCGACAGGATGGTCACGCAGGTCGATTCCGAACCGACCAGCGCGCGTCCGACATGAAAGCCGCGCTCCGGCAAAAGCTCGTCGAGGCTGTAGCCGGAAACGCGGCGCGGAATGCGCGGATACCGCCGCCGGATCTCGTCGGCATAGCCGTCGCGCAAGGCCTTCAGTCCGCGATAGATCTCGCCTTCCCGCCCCGGCTCGATCAGCTTCTGCGCCAAAACCTCATCCGACGTCGCCCCAAGCGTAAGACGCGCCCCGTCATAGGTCAGCGCCTCCAGTTCGCGCACATTATCCACGGTCCGCCGCGCATAGAGTGAATGCACCCCGCACGAATTATTGCCCAGCATGCCGCCCAGCGTATTGTGATTATGCGTCGCGGGATCCGGGCCAAAGGTCAGCCCATGCTCGCCCGCCGCCTTGCGTAAATCGTCCAGCACCACGCCCGGCTCGACGCGCGCCAGCCGCGCCTGCGGGTCGATCTCCAGAATGCGGTTGCAGTATTTCGAGGAGTCGATGACGACCGACCCCGCCGACACGGTCTGACCGGCCAGGGAGGTGCCGCCGCCGCGATGCACGATACTGGCGCCGTGGCGCGCGCAGATGGCGATGATCTTCGCCATCTCGTCCATGCTTTTCGGGATGACCACGCCGCGCGGAACCTCGCGGAAATTGGAGGCGTCAGCGGCGTAAAGCGCGCGGTCGCCGCTGGAAAAACGCACCTCGGCGTCAACGGCGTCGCGCAGATCGTGTTCGAGCGTCCGGGTCATGCGGCGAACTCACGCGCGACATCTTCGCGCAAGCAGAGCCCATGTCCGGGGCGCGCGTCCTGCGCCTGCAAACGACCGCCCATGACCTCCGGGACGCCCTCGAACAGCATGGATTCAATCCGGACGTGGTCGTGAAAATATTCCATATGCACGCCGCGTCCCGCATGGCACATGGGCGCGACGTGCAGGCCGGGCGCGCAGTGCGACGACAAGGGCAGGTGATGCGCTTCGCACAGTGCGTCCGCCTGCAAAAAGCCGCTCAGCCCCAGGCAGCGCGTCGCATCGGCCTGCAACACGTCGACGGCGCCGATCAGCAGACGAAAAGCGTCCGGCGTAAAGGCGTATTCGCCCGCCGCCACAGCCAGTCCTCCCGGCGCATGCTTGCGCACAAAGGCCAGCCCCGCCGCATCGTCGGACGAGACCGGCTCCTCGAACCAGCGCACGCCCATCTCGCCAAGCCAGCCAGCCATATAGACCGCCTGACGCGCATCATAGGCGCCGTTGGCGTCCACAAACAACTGCTCGCCATGCCGCAAAGCCTCGACGGCGGCGGCGACGCGGCGACGGTCCTCGCCCTCATCGCGACCGATCTTGATCTTGAACAGTCTGATACCCTTGGCGCGCCAGCCCTCGATGTCGCGCACGATCTCGGTCGGGCCGGACGAGGTGAAACCGCCGCTGCCATAGACCGGCATCGCCTCGCGCGCCGCGCCCAAAAGCCGGATCAACGATACGCCCAGCCGCTTCGCCTTCACATCCCATAAAGCATGATCGAGCGCCGATATGGCGCAAGCGGCGATACCGGAACGGCCCATATTGCGCACCGCGGCGCTCAAAGCATGGTGCAGGGCCGGAATGTCGTCCGCCCGCCGTCCTTGCAGCACTTCCGCCAGTTTCCCGCCAATCAGCGCCGCCGCCTCCGGCGCAGCGTAAGTGTAGCCCATACCCGTTTCGCCGTCGGCGTCGACATGGACGACGACCAGAGTTGTGGACGACCACTGCGCCGTGCCGTCGCTTTCCGGCGCGTCGGTCGGAACCGTATAGGCGGCGGCGCGCACGGCGCGGAGGACGCCGTTCCTCATTCTCTGCGCCGAATCCGGCATCAGATCAGCTCCCGCACCTTGTCCTTGAACACCGTTTTGATGATGTCGCCGCGCATCTGCGTGCCTCTGGCCAGAGCTTCGGTGAATTTCGTCATCTCCTCGAAGGTCACCATCGGCGGCAGGGGCGGCTCGTTGGGATCGACCACCGCCTCGATCAGCACCGGGCCGGGTTCAGCCAGAGCCGCATCGAGCTGGGCGCCGCAGCGCGCCGGGTCTTCGATGCGGATCGCCTTGCCGCCGCAGGCCTCGGCGACCTTGCAGAAGTCGATCGGATGCAGCTCGCACTCATATTCCGGATTGCCGAGCATGACCATCTGCTCCCACTTGATCTGACCCAGGGCGTTGTTCTTGATCAGCACAATCTTGATCGGCAGGTTATATTTGACCGCCGTGGCGAACTCGGCCATCAGCATGGAGAAGCCGCCGTCGCCGACAATGGCGACCACCTGACGGCCCGGATGAGCGACCTGGGCCGCAATCGCATAGGGCAGGCCGCAGGCCATCGTCGCCAGATTACCCGACAAAGTGCAGTGCTGCCCGTAACGGAACGGCAGATAGCGCGCATACCAGGTGGCGATGGTGCCGGAATCGGAGATGAAGATCGCATCGTCCGCCAGCCGCTTGCCCAGCTCATAGGCGACGACCTGCGGCTTCATCGGCAGACTCTCGACCGTTCCGCGCGTCTCCAGAAGCTCCAGCCATTCCTTTTTGCGCTTCTGACTGACGTGCAGGAAATGACGGTCCTTCTGCGCCTCCAGACGCGGCAGCAGATGCTCAAGGCACGCCTTGGCGTAGCCGACCAGCCCCACCTCCGCCGGATAGCGCAACCCAATGCGCGCGCCGTCGAGGTCGATCTGCACGCATTTCGCCTGACCGGGCTTGGGGTAGAATTCGATATAGGGGAAGCTGGAGCCGACGATCAAAAGCGTGTCGCACTCCTCCAGCGCCTGCTGCGACGGCTTCGTACCCAGAAGACCGACCCCGCCGAGGCAGTAATCGGACTCATCCGGCACAGACGCCTTGCCAAGCAAGGGCTTGACGATCACCGCGCCCAACCGGTCGGCGACCTCCTCGACCAAAGGCCCCGCGCCGATCGCCCCGGCGCCGCTCATAATGACGATCTTCCTGCCCGCATTGAGGATATCGGCGGCCTTTTGCAGATCGTCCTCATGCGGCAGACCGGCGCGGAAGGCGGGCATGTCCGAGACATGATGCATGACATTGCGCTTGGAGCGCACGTCCTTCTTGACCGGTTCGGACTGCATATCGATCGGCATGGTGACGTGCGCCACGCCGCGCCGCGTCAGCGCCGTGCGGCAGGCCAGCTCGACGACGTTCTCCGTATGCGCCGGCCCCATGATGCGGCTGTTATAGACGCAGACATCCATATAGAGCTTGTCCAGCTCGACATCCTGCTGGGTATGGGTGTGCAGCAGGTCATGGAACTGCATGCCGGTGACGGCGATCACCGGCGCGCCGTCCAGCTTGGCGTCGTAAAGCCCGTTGAGCAGGTGAATGCCGCCCGGCCCGGAGGTGGCGACGCAGGCGCCCAGTCGTCCGGTCGTCTTGGCGTAGGCGCAGGCCATAAAGGCGGCGGCCTCCTCGTGGCGCGTCTGGATGAAGCGGATCTCGTCCTTGCGCTTTCGCAAACTTTCAATAATGCCGTTGACTCCGTCGCCCGGTATGCCGAAAATCGTGTCGATCCCCCAATTGATCAGGGTTTGCACCAATACGTCGCCAGCGGTCTCGGCCATGACGGGGCTCCTTATTTTTCAGGGGATTTCGATAGGCTCCGGGTTAAACCTGACGCCATAAAGTTTCGATAGGCGCTCAGGGCCTGAAGGTAAGGATCGGTTCAAATCCAGCGGCTCAGCCATTTCGTGACATTCCACGCCGTCGAATGATTGCTTGCCTTATCGTCGAACTGACCATGGGTGGTGTGCAGACCGGCGGCGGCGGGCGCCATCAGATTGCCCGCGCGCGTCGGAACCGGCGCCGGGCTGGCGTACTGGCCCTCATAGCTCATCTTCGCCATCTTGCGGTCCATAAAGCCGGGCAGCAGCTTCGTGCCCAGCACCGCTTCAATGGTCGAGGCGCCGACAAAATATTCGCGCTTCGGATAGCGGGCGGCGTGAACGACCGCGTCGGCGCCGACTTCGGGCTGAAAAATCTTGCCGACCGGTTGCGGCTGATGCGGCACATGGGTGCGCGCCCACGAAAACTGCGGCGTATTCATGGCGGGCATATGCACCATGGAAAGCTTGACGCCGCGATGATTGTGGATCAGTTCGCAGCGCAACGAGTCGGTAAAGCCGCGGATCGCCGCCTTGGCGCCGCAATAGGCCGATTGCAACGGAATGGAGCGATAGGCCAGCGCCGAACCGACCTGGATGATCGTCCCCTGCCCGCGCGCGATCATACGTTTCAGCGCCTCCATCGTGCCATAGACGAAGCCCAGATAGGTGACCTCAGTAACGCGGCGGAACTCATCCGGCGTCATGTCGGCGACGCGCGAGAAGATCGTCTCCATGGCGTTATTGACCCAGATGTCGATGGGACCAAGCTGCGCCTCAAGATCGACGGCGGCCTTGGCCAGCGCCCCGGCGTCGGCGGTGTCGGCCACGGCCCAGACGACCGCGCCATCGCCCGCCGCCTGCGCCTCGGCGGCGGCGGATTTCAAGCCCTCTTCTGAACGCGCGATCAGACCGACATGACAGCCCTCGCGCGCAAAGGCGACGGCGATGGCGCGGCCCAGGCCCGCGGAGGCGCCGGTAACGACGACGGTTTTACGTTTAAGATCAATTGATTTCGGCATCTTGAAGCTCCTCAAAGCGGATAGGTGACCCCCAGAATCAAACCGAACAGAATCTGGCCCAGCAGGTGGATCAGCGGCGCGCGCGGCCCGTAATGCAGGGCCAGAAAACCCGGCGGCTCGATGCGGCGCGCGGCTTCCGGCCCATCGTGCGGGCTGGCCATGCGCGGGTGAAAGGACGGCAGGGCGGGCAGGACAAGCAGCAGCATGACCAGACCCTGCGCCAGACCCGCCAAAGCGCCGATCCCTCCGTTTGCAGCATGCAGGCTCTCAAACAGGCAACCATAGCCAAGCGCAAAGACGAAGCCGCCGAACAGATACAGGACAAAGCCGACCGCCTCGGCGTGACGGCGGTTGCCGGTGAAAAAAGCGCCGAGCAGGAACGGGAAACTGATGCGCGACAGGCCAAAATGCTGCGTGCCTTCCTGCACCGAAGCCATGACGCAGGTCGCGATCAGACCCCACAACAGGAGCCAGTCGATATGGTGCAGAACCTGCGCGATCATGCCGCCTCGCCTTCTGGGGCGCCGTCATGCTGGCCCCCGTGCTGTCCCGCGCCTTTTTCCAGCATCATGATCGAATTGATCAGGCCGGCATGCGAAAAGGCCTGCGGCATATTGCCGAGCGGCGCGCCGGTCCCGACATCGACGCCTTCATTATAAAGCCCGACATCGTTGGCGAAGCTCAAAAGGCGCTCCAGCCGTTGCCCCGCCTCGCCGTAGCGTTTGGCTCCGGCCAGATAATCGACCGCCCAGAAATTACAGATGACAAAGGCGCCCTCGCCCTTCTGGCTGCCGCCAAAGCCCGGCGGATAGCGCAGCAGGAGGCCGCTTTCCTCCATATCCGCGCGCATCGCCTCCCAGGTGGCGGCCATTTTCGGATCGTCATAGGCGACATAGCCGGTGCGCGGCAAAAGCAGCAGCGAGGCGTCGAGCGTCGTCTCGCCAAACACGCCGACATAGCCGCCGCGCGCCTTATCGACGCCCTGATCTTCGATCGCATCGCGTAAGGCGCCGCGCTCGCGCGTATAGTCTTCAACCGGAATATCGAGCCCCATACTGGCGTTCAACCGGATCAGGCTGTCGAACACGTACCAGGCCATGACCTTGGAATAGGTGTAATGCCGGCGCTGGTCGCGAATCTCCCATATGCCATTATCAGGCTCGCGCCAGGTCCGCTTCACGGCCTCGCCGAAGCCCCGGATCAGGTCGAGCGCGGCGGCTTCAGGGCGACCGAAATGGCGCACCCAGATCTCGACCGCCATCATCACCTCGCCATAGACGTCGTGCTGCACCTGACCGGTCAGGGCGTTGCCGATGCGCACCGGCCTTGCGCCGCGATAGCCGCTCAGAGAGTCGAGTCTCTTCTCAAAAATGCGATGCCGTCCAAAGGCGTCGTACATAATCTTCAGACGCGGGCGCGTCGTGTTGGCGGCCAGCATCAGCCAATCGAAAAAAGCGTCGGCTTCCCTGCGCAGGCCGATATCCATGAAGGCCGACAGGGTGAGACTGGCGTCGCGCGGCCAGCAGTAGCGATAGTCCCAGTTCATCCAGCCCTGCGGCTTTTCCGGCAGCGAGGTCGTCACCGCCGCCAACAGCGCGCCCGACTGCGTCGCCGTCATCAGGCGCAAGGTGATCGCGCTGCGGATCACCGCCTCGCGGCGATGGCCGCTGTAACGAATCTGACCGGTCCAGCGCCGCCACCAGCCTTCCGTTGCATCCAGCCTCGCCTCGGCCTCGGCCCCAAGCGGCAGCAGGACGCCGGCCCCGGCGCGCTCATAGGTCAGGGACAGGGTGAAAACCTTGCCCTTTTCGGCGCGCTGGCGGCCATGCAGCACGCCGCCGTCCTCAAGCGGAAAATCGCTGATCAGGTTGAACAGGGCGTCGCCGTCATTGCAGGCCCAGCCGAGCTTACCGCGATTACGAAACCGGGCGCGACGGCGGCCATAACCGGCGCGCAGATCGATGACGACTTCGATCTCCGGCGCGCCGTCGATGACCTCGATGCGACGCAACACCTCGCGCAATGGCGCCAGCCGCGTCGCATGGCGCGCATCGGGCAGGACCGGCATGGCGTCGGTGATGCGGACGGCGCCGTCAGTGCTGGTCAGCGTCGTTTCCAGAATGGCCGTGTCCGGGCGGTAAAGACGGGTGGCGTGGGTGAAGCTGCGTACAAAAATCGCAAAATAACCGCCATTTTCGTCAATAATTCGGGAAAAAACGGCATCCGAAGCGAAATCCGGCAGGCATAGCCAGTCGATGGAGCCGAACCGCGACACCATGGCGGCGGCGCGGCAATCGCCGATGATGGCGTAGTCGCTCAAGTCCGCTTGCGCCTGTAAATCGGTCCGCCAGCTCATAACGACTTAAATAGGCCCGGCGGGCATAAGATTTCGATCAGAAGACCGCCAGGACCAGCATAAATTCAGGTCAGGATCAGGCGGTTGACCCGCATCCATGGCCATGTAGCCAAAGCCTGAGGGCGCAACGCCTGAGTCCTATTCGTGGCGTAGCGCCTTGCCCGGTTCGACACTGGCGGCGGCGAAGGCGACGCCGGCGACGGTGACCAGAGCTATGGCCAATGCCGCAACGGATGCGACGGGGAATATCCATAATGGCATAGGAATAGCGTCATCGAACTGCGACAGCCAGTGTTGCAAGGCCAGCCAGCCCAGCGGCCAGGCGATCAAGCTGGCGACCAGAACCGGCGTCAGGAACTGGCGCAGCAACAGCTTGACGACCCGACCGCGCGAGGCGCCCAGCACCTTGCGCACGCCGATCTCACGCACGCGCCGTCCCGTATTGAACGCCGCCATGCCATAGAGGCCGATGCAGCCGATCAGGGCGGCGATGCCGGCGCCGAGGCTGAACAGGTGGCTGCGGTCGCGCACCGGCTTGTAATATTTGTCGAGATTTTCGGCGGCGCTGGTGACGTCGAACGGCACGTCCGGCGCGACCTGACGCCAGAGCTTGCGCAGCGCTTCACGCATCTGCGCCGCCGTCAGATCATGATAGCGCACCATGCCTACCACGGCGTAGGAAACGTGGGCGTCGAACAGATAGAGCTTAGGCGGGATGGCGTCATTGGGGCTGTAGAAGCGCATATCTTCGACCACGCCGATAATGCGCACCTGATGATCATTGAAACGCGCGGTCTGACCGACGGCGGCCTGCGGCGAGGCGTAGCCCATATTTCGCACCGCGCGGCGGCTGAGAATGACGCTGGTCACCTGACCGACGGGCAGTTTGGCGTCGCCTTCCCAGCTCTGATCCTCGCCCCGCGCCAGGTCAAAGACGCGTCCCGCCAGCAGTTTGGCTCCGAGAAGCTGGAAATAATCAGGGCCGACGATGGACCAGTTCACCGTCGGCGACAGGCCGGGATTGTCAACCTGACCAGGTCGCACGATGTTGGAGTTGTTGCTGGTGCTGCTGTCGCCGGGAATGGCGTTGGCAAGCGTGGCGATGCTGACGCCCGGCAGCCCTTTGGCTGCGGTAATGAAGGCGTCGCGCTGCGACTGACTGACGGCGTTGTCGCGGATCGAATTGACGATCATCAGATTGCCGCGCTGAAAGCCGACGTCGGCGGTCTCGATATGACGGATTTGCAGCACGAAGCCGCTCATCAGGATAAAGGCGATCGCCACCGCCGTGAACTGGATCATGGCCAGACCTATGCGCAGAACGCCCGCCATGCGCCCGCCGCCGGGCGTGCGGCTGGAGGCCAGCACCTGCGCCGGTTTGAACGCCGCCAGCACGAAGGCGGGATAAAGCGCCGCCAAAAGACCCGCGACCAGCACGCAGGCCAGAACGCCTGTCAGCCAGACCGCGTCGGCGCGGTAATCGAGCATGAGCGACAGCCCGCCTGCCGCATTGATCAGCGGCAGGCTCAGTTCGACCGCCGACAAGGCGATCAGGAAGGCCAGCAGCAGGGTCAGCACGGCCTCGATCAGGAACTGGACGCGCAAGCTGGACGGCGGCGCGCCCAGCGTCTTGCGCACTGCGACCTCGCGCGCTCTGAGGCCCGCCCGCGCCGTGGCCAGATTGACATAGTTGATCAGCGCCAGAACCAGCGCCACGACACCGACCAGCCCCAGAGACACGACCGCCGCCCGGTATTTCGGCTCAAACAGATGCCCGTCCTTCAGCGGAATCAGACGCAGTTCCAGAATCTTGTGCGGCTTGACGTCATCCCCGAAGGTCTTGCCGACCTGGCGGTCGGTGAAGGCGGGAAATTGCGCGGCAAAGGCGGCGGCCTCTGCGGGCGTTTTAAATTTCAGATAGGTGCTGAGTTGCACCGAACCCCAGTGATGCCAGGTGTCGGGATTCATCGCCTCGCGCTGCGGCGTGATCGCCTTCATCATGTCGAGCTGCATGTCGCTGTTTTTAGGCAGATCCTTGGTGACGGCGCTGATGGTGTAGGTTTTCAATCCTTCGTCATCCGACAGAGTCAATGTCCTGCCGACAACATTCGCAGCGCCGAAATATTTGCGCGCGATCTTTTCGCTCAGAACCAAACGCGATGGATCTGCCAGCGCGGTCGCGGGATCGCCCGCTACTAACGGAACCTTAAAAAAAGTCAGGAAGTTGGGATCGACCAGTTCAATAGCTTCGCTTGTGACCTCGGCGCCACGGTGGAC
>DATMTF010000378.1:0-3862 GCA_035565015.1 Asticcacaulis sp.
ATACCAGGTCTTGTTATAGAGCTATATACCCAGCCCGCCCAGCGCCCTTCTTTACGCGCCGATCTGGCGCAATCCCAGCTTCAGAGGCTTGAAGCCTGGCGCAAGTCGGGGCTGTTGTCGTCTTACCGCCTGTTGTTCACCCGCTATGCCGATGCCGGTCAATGGGATGCGATGGAGGTTCTGACCTTTCCAGACGCCACAGCCCTCGGTCGCTGGAAAACGGTCGAGGCCGCCACGCCTGCGGGCCTTGCACCCGAAGCCGCCAGCCTGATCAGCCAGATCGTCACGACACCGCAAAGCATGATCGCCGTTTCAGGCGCCTCAAGCGAAGAAGACGCCTCACAGGTCTTTCTGGTCGTGCCCTATCATGTCCACGCGCCTCTGGCCGATTATGAGGATTATCTGCGTCCGATTGACCTGCAGTTCGACGCCCTGATGAAAAGCCACGATCTGAACGGTTACGAAATCCACTTCAGCACCTATCCGATCGACCGCCCCTGGCAGTCGTTGATCCTTTTGCGTTACCACGACGACGAAGCCCTGGCCATGCGCGAGGACAGCATGGCGCGTGTGCGGGCCGGGCTGGCCAGCAATCCGGCGTTTCTCAAGGTGACCAGCGACAAGAAGGCGGTCCGCGATGAGGCCGGTCCCGCCGTCGCCGATGAACTGGGCGAAGGCGGATACTGAACACATGCGCCTGCTCCTTGCCGAAGATGACGTCATGCTGGCGCGCGCGCTTTGCGCCGGACTGGCTCAGGCGGGTTACGCGCCTGACTGGGTCGAGGACGGCGAAAGCGCCGTCGAGGCCCTTAGCGTCCATCCCTATCAGGCCGCTATACTGGACATCAACCTGCCCGCCATGTCCGGCGAGGCCGTGCTGCGCACCCTGAGGCAGGGCTCCAGCCTGCCGGTCGTGCTGATCACCGCCAATGACAGGATCGAAGATCGTGTCCGCCATCTCGACAACGGCGCCGATGACTTTCTCGTCAAGCCATTCGCCCTGTCCGAACTGACGGCCCGTTTGCGAGCGGTGCAGCGCCGTCGCGAGGGCCGCAGCGAAAGCCGCATCTGCCTGGGCGACATTGTGATCGACACCGCGCGTCGTCAGGTCAAGAGAGGCGGCGCGCCCGTGCATCTGACCACGCGGGAATATCAGATCCTCTTCCTGCTGATACAACAGCCCGGCCGCATCATGAGCCGCGCCGAACTGGAAGAACAGCTTTATAACTGGGATGGGACGCCCGACAGCAATGCGGTCGAGGTTTCGATCTATACTTTACGCAAAAAACTTCATCGTCATGTTATCAGCAATGTGCGCGGCGTAGGTTACGCCATAATGGTCAACTGAAAATTTTAGGACTTTTTTCTGGCAAACCTTTAATCCTTCACTCAGTGACGGATCATTTTCGCATGTTAGAACTGGCTTAGTCTTCCATTTTACTTAGAAAAATATCCTCATGTCAAAGCCTGTCCATGCCGCGCTCGCACTATTGCTTTCCTCAATGGCCGCATCCGCCCATGCCGAAACCAGCCCGCAACCCGCGCCGCAGATAAAAATTCTCAGTGAAATCGCGGTGGGTGGCGAGGGTAGCTGGGACTATGCCAGCCTTGATGCCAGCCGCCGCGCGCTTTATGTTGCGCACAATGCCCATCTTGTCCGCATTGACCTCAATAGCGGCCAGGTCGCGGCGCAATTTGCCGACAGCAACGGCGCGCATATCGCCCTACCCCTGCCCGGCGCCAGGGCCCTGCTCCTGACCCAGGGCGCAGCGAACAAGGCGTCCTTTATCGACGCCGATACCGGCAAGCTCATCGCTTCGCTGGATACCGCCTCCAAGCCCGACGGCGCGATTTACGATCCGGCCTCAGCCAGGGCCTTCGTGCTCGATAATGCGGGCGCAGAGGTGGATGTGATCGACCCCGCCGCCATGACCATCACCAGCCGCATCGCCGTTCCGGGCGCTCCGGAAGGTAGCGCCACAGATGGCGGCGGCCTTGTCTTCACCCACCTCGAAGACAAGAACAAACTGGTCGTCCTTGACGCCGACAAACTGGCCGTGAAGGCCGTCTATCCGCTCGACGGCTGCGAAAGCCCCTCCGGCATGGCCTATATCGATGGCCGCGCCATGGTGCTGTCGGCCTGCGACAATGGCGTGGCCCGTCTGACCGATACCCGCACCGGAGCGGCTGTCGCCACCCTCGCCATCGGCGAAGGCCCGGATGGCGCTGTCTATGACGCCCGACGGGAGCTTGCCTATATTCCCTGCCGTGACGGCACGCTAAGCGTTATCACGCTAAATGGCGCGCCGCGTGTGATTCAGACGCTGAAGACCATTCCCGGCGCACGCACCATCGCGCTCGATCCGGACAGTGGCCGTATCTATATTCCGGTCGCCGACCTCGCGCCGGCGTCTGAAGCCGGCGGAAAACCCGACATCATCCCCGGCAGCTTCCGCATTCTGGTTGCCGGAACGCAATAGCTCACACACAATGCCGGGCGTGCATCTGCGGCGCGTCCCCTGACAAAGGCGCTAAAATGGCCATAATCGCCGACATCCATTCCGATCAAACGGCGCCGCGCCCGCACCGGAGCGGTCGCCTCTACCTGTGGGTGTTGATGGCCATTGCCGCAGGCGTCGCGCTTGGCCACTTCGCGCCCGATCTGGCGGTTCGCTTCAAACTGCTCGGCGATCTGTTCGTGCAACTGGTCAGGCTGATCATTCCGCCGGTGATCTTCCTGACCATTGTCACCGGCATTGCCGGTATGGGCAACCTCGGCGCATTAGGCAAGGTGGCGCTGAAGGCCTTCGGCTATTTCCTCGTCGTCTCCACCTTCGCGCTGATCGTCGGCATGATCGCCGCCAACGTGCTGCATCCGGGCGCGGGCATGAATATCGATCCGGCCACGCTCAACACGGATTCGGTCAAGGATTACGTCGCCAGGGCCCATGACGCCAGCATCACGGGTTTCCTGCTCGACCTGGCGCCCCATTCGATTCTGGGCGTGTTTATCGACGGCAATATCCTGCAGGTGCTGCTGGTCGCCATCCTGTTCGGCGTCGGCTTTTCGATGGCGGGCGAACGGGCGCGCCCGGCGCTGGCCGTGCTGGAAGCCCTGTCTCATGCGGTGTTCAGCGTCGTCGATATCGTGATGAAACTGGCGCCGGTCGGCGCCTTTGGCGCCATGGCCTTCACCATTGGCAAATATGGCATAGGCGCGATCATGAACCTCTCCGCCCTGGTCGGCAGCTTTTATGCGACCTCGCTGGTCTTCATCCTCCTTGTGCTGGGCGCCATCGCCATGCTGCACGGCTTCTCGATCCTGCGGCTGCTCGGCTATCTCAAGAGCGAAATCCTGCTGGTCGTCGGCACGTCCTCGTCGGAATCGGCCCTGCCCAGTCTTATGGAAAAGCTGGAACAGGCAGGGTGCGGCCGTTCTATCGTCGGCCTGGTCGTGCCGACCGGCTATTCGTTCAATCTGGACGGCACTAACATCTATATGTCGCTGGCCGCGCTGTTCATCGCCCAGGCCACCAATACTCACTTAAGCCTAGGCCAGCAATTGCTTCTTCTGAGCGTGGCCATGCTCAGTTCCAAGGGCGCGGCGGGAGTTACGGGCGCCGGCTTCATCACCCTGGCCGCCACATTGTCCGTCGTGCCCACAGTGCCGGTGGCGGGCATCGCCATCATCTTAGGCGTTGACCGTTTCATGTCGGAATGCCGAGCCGTGACCAATTTCATCGGCAATGCGGTGGCCACCATCGTCATCAGCCGCTGGCAGAGCAAACTCGATCAGGATATGTTGACTGCAGCCTTGTCTGGCCGCCTCAACATGGTTTCTCCACCAGACGTAACCGCGCAG
>DATMTF010000379.1:0-10163 GCA_035565015.1 Asticcacaulis sp.
ACTTTAGCCGCTAAAAAGAAGACGGGACGATCGTCAGGCGATGGCGCTGAGGCCGTTCTTCTGGACCACGGACAGAAGTCGCAGCGCGGGACCGCCGGGTCGCTTTTGCCCTCGCTCCCAGTCCGACACCAGGTTCGCCGACACGTTCAGGTACCGGGCGAATACGCCCTGGGAGACGTGCTCGTGTTCGCGGATAGCGCGGATGTCCTCCGGGCTCAGCACGGGCGCTGGCGCCAGGCATGCCTCGTCGAAGTGACGCATCGTCCGCTTGTCGATCGCGCCCGTCTCGTGCAGCCCTTCCACCATCTCATGCAGGGCCGCAAAGGCTTCGCTTTTATAGGTCTTCGTCATCGCACGTTACCTTTACCCATTTGCCCGCCTCAACCTGGGCGGCGATCTGCGCCTCGGTCAGGCCCAGCACCAGCCCGGCGGCAAGCCGGTATTCCTTTAGTTCGTCCGGCTCCAGGTTGGCCCTGTCGTTCTTGGCGAAGCCGTAAACGAACACAGCCCGGTCCTGCGCTTTGTAAAAGATGATGGTCCGGTAGCCGCCGGATTTCCCAGCGCCGGGCCGCGCCACCCGCTGCTTGATCACCCCGCCGCCCAGGTCGGCGTCGATCAACCCCTTCTCGGCATTACGGATGGCCTCAACAAGCGTCGCATCCTCGATTTTCTCCTTGCGAGCAAACTTCTCGAACCAGGCATTCTTGTAGATGCGCGCAAGGCGAGGTTGCGATGTCATAGAACCTTCTATCACACTTAGTGTGACCGTTCAAGTACCGTCTATGTAGTCGTCATTGGATATCGGTCTTTCGTCGTGAGGCGACGACCTACCGCCGCCGTGTACAACTCTAGACACTTCAGAAACTGGCAGACTCCACTTATATCAGCCCGCTGCGTGTCCAAACGAACGGGGCCAGTTCTGGGTGCGATTTCCGGCGCTGTCATAACTGTAATTGTCCACAGAGGTTCTGTCGCAAAAATTTTACAGGTTTGGGAGACCTTGACGCCTTTAGTTTGTGGGGGGTCTGAAGGCCATATTCCAAGGTCGCCATTTCGACCGCTCGATCATTCTGTTATGCGTCCGCTGGTATCTGGCCTACGGCCTCAGTCTTCGGAACCTGGAAGAAATGATCCTCGAACGCGGCATCCGGCTGGATCATTCTACGATCCATCGATGGGTGGTGCGCTTCACATCCCAACTCATCGAGGCGTTCAATCGCCGGAAGCGCAGCGTCCTTGGCAAGTGGCATATGGACGAGACCTATATCAAGGTCCGTGGCGAGTGGCTGTATTTCTACCGGGCTATCGACAAGGCGGGCGCCACGGTGGAATTCTACTTCAGCAGAACCCGAGATCTTCCAGCCGCCAAACGCCTTATGCGTAAGGCCCTGGGCCGACACGAAAGACCTGTTCAGGTCACTATTGACGGATCTCAAACCAACCGAACGGTGATCCTGGAAGCCGACGTCGAAGCGAGGCTGAAATTCTCTGAGGGAGACATTGCTGGCGACCCGACCAAGACCCGCAACAGCAAATATATGAACAATCGGATCGAGCAGGATCATCGCAGGATCAAGCGCCGGGTGGGGCCTATGCCTGGCTTCAAATCGGCAAGCTGCGCCGACGTCATCCTCAGCGGCATCGAGCTCGTGCATATGATCCGAAAGCGGCAATTGGAGCCAATCGACAGCGGGACTCTCACCTTGGCCGATCAGTTCGATAGCCTCGCGGCATAATGCACAATGTCAATCTACCAAGACTAACACAAGCCAACGTTTGCGACAAAACCCCCTTTCGTGGCCTTTCGTGGCCAAAGTTTTACAATCGCATCCGAAAGCGCAGGTCTCCCCGGAACAGGCTCCGCACCAGGTCGGCGTCGCGTAAGCCGACGATCGGCATGCGGTTGTCGTAGAGGGTTTCCTCGATCAGACCTTCTGCTTCGCATTGGTCGAGCGCGTGGGCCAGGACGTCTGCGTCCCAATCCTTTGCGACGCCGAAGGTCGGCATGCGCGTGGTGAAGTCGGGCTTGTCCGCGATGCCGCGCACATGCTCTATCAATTTTTTACGTCCGCGTGGGCCGTTGAGGCGATAGAGGGCGGACATCAGCATCTGCGCAGCTTCGGTGATGTCTTTGGCTGCGCCGCGCCCCAGGCAGTTGTCGCAATGGCCGCAAGGCTCGCCCGCCTCTTCGCCGAAATAGCGCTTCACGCCCTGACGGCGGCAGCCGGTCCCCAGCACGAAGCTGAAAAAATCGCGCGCCTTCTGTTTCTGCGCGGACTGGTCCGGCGCGCCCTCCTGCTCGCGCAAAGACAGCCGTCGCAGCGCCCAGCCGAGATCGCCGGGGCCGTAAAAACAGACGCCGAAGGCGGGTAAACCGTCGCGGCCCGCGCGCCCGACCTCTTGCCAGTAGGCCTCCATCGAGGACGGCGGGTCGGCGTGGATGACGAAGCGCGCATCCGCCTTATTGATCCCCATGCCGAAGGCGATGGTGGCGACCATGACGCGCGCCTTGCCGTCCATGAAGTCGCTCAGGCGCTGTTCGCGTGTCTTTGCGGGCAGGCCTGCGTGATAGGAAGCCGCCGCGTGGCCTTCGCGGATAAGCGCGTCGGCCAGTTTTTCCGAACCGTCGCGCGAGCCGCAATAGACGATGCCCGCCGCGTCCTTCTGACGGCGCAAAAGCCCGGCCACGGCCTTGGCGGCGGGACCGTTGCGGCGCTCAAAGCGCAGGGACAGGTTCGGTCGGTCGAAGCCCGCGACGATCTCCTCGGCGCCGGGCACGCCGAGCGCCTGTTTGATGTCGGCGCGCGTCTGGGCGTCGGCGGTCGCGGTCAGGGCCAGCATCGGCACGCCGGGCAGCAATTGCCGGACCTGCCCTAAGGCGCGGTATTCGGGGCGGAAGTCGTGGCCCCACTGGCTGATGCAGTGCGCCTCGTCGATGGCGATCAGGCGCGGGCGTAAGCGCGCCATGCGCTCCAGCACAAAGCCCTGCATCAGGGCTTCGGGCGACAGATAGAGGAGATCGAGCGTCCCGGCCCTGGCTTCGTCCCAGATGCGCGTGCGCTCATCGAGGGTCTGAGAGGAATCGAAGCGCTCGGCGCGCACGCCACGGCTTTTCAGCGCCGCCACCTGATCGCTCATCAGGGCGATCAGCGGCGAGATCACCAGTACGAGTCCGGCGTGGAGCAGGGCGGGAATCTGGTAACACAGGCTCTTGCCGCCGCCGGTCGGCAGCACGGCCAGAACGTCGCGACCGGCCAGCACGGCGCTCAGCACCTCGGCCTGTCGTCCGCGAAAGCCGTCATAGCCGAAGACCTCGCGCAGCACCGTTTCGGCGTCATCGAGAGCGGGGGCGGCAGGATCGGGACTGCGGACGGAGGCGTCGGGCATGATGTCGCCGGTAAGCTGGTTCGCCGGTCCTGTTAACCCTTAATTTGGCCAAATCGGCGCTTTACAGGTGTCCTATGTTTAACGCGACAGACGCCGCGTCATCGGCTATAGAGGTCCGGTCGAGGCGCGACGAAGGACCGGTTGCAACGGGTCCGCATGTAAGGATGACGAATGGCTAAGGGTAACGCTCCGCAGGGGGGCAGGGGCCGTGGCGGTCGCACGCCGGTACAGGCCCTGATGTATTGGGGCGCGGTGCTGGTGATCTGGGCGGCGATCTTCACCGTCGCGTTTCTGGGCTTCATGGCCATCGGCCTGCCCAGTATTTCCTCGCTCGACAAGATCGACAAGCAACCCTCGATCACCTATCTGGACCGCTCCGGCGCGCTGATCGCGGTGCGCGGCTCGCAGGCGGCGGCGGCGGTCGATATCGACAAACTGCCTGACTATGTGCCTCTGGCCTTCGTCGCCATCGAGGACCGGCGGTTCTTCACCCATCCGGGCTTCGATCCCATCGGGATAACGCGCGGTCTGTTCTACGACGTGTTCAAGCGCAAGAAGGGCGGCAATCTGGCCGGCGGCTCGACCATCACCCAGCAACTGGCGCGCAATCTGTTCCTGTCGGCGGACCAGAACATCAAGCGCAAGGTGCAGGAGCTGATGATCGCCATCTGGCTGGAGCACAAATATACCAAGAAGCAGATTCTGGCCCTGTACCTGAACCGGGTCTATTTCGGCGCCGGCGCCTATGGCATCGAGGCGGCGTCGCAGCGCTATTTCAACAAGCCGGCCAAGGACTTAAGCATCGGCGAGGCGGCCATGCTGGCCGGGCTGATGAAGGCGCCCAACTCCTATTCGCCCTTGTCCGACCAGGAGCGGGCGGGCAAGCGCGCCCTGATCGTGCTGAACGAGATGGTCGATTCCAAGGTGATCACGCCGGAGCAGCGCGACGAAGCCCTGCGCACCCCAATCAATGTCTCCAAGACCCTGGCCTCGGCGCACGCGCAGTATTTTGTCGACTGGCTCGATTCGCAGGTGCGCGAACTGGTGGGGCCTAACAATACCGAAGACCTGATCGTCGAGACTACGCTTGACCTGCCGATCCAGACGGATGCGGAGCGGGCGGTGCAGACCATTATGGCGCGCGATGCGAAAAAAGGCGTCGAGCAGGCCGCGCTGGTTTCGGTCGATGGCGAGGGGCGCATCCGCGCCATGATCGGCGGCGTCTCCTATGCGGATTCGCAATATAATCGCGCCACCATGGCCAAGCGCCAGACCGGCTCTTCGTTCAAGCCCTTCGTCTATCTGGCGGCGATGGAGGCTGGTTATCAGCCGTCGACGCCGGTGGTGGACGAACCCTATTCGATCGGCGACTGGTCGCCGCAGAATTATGAGAAGACCTATATGGGTCTGATCGATCTGCAGACCGCGCTGGAGCATTCGATCAATACGGTGGCGGCGCGTCTGGCCAATGATGTCGGTCGGGGCAAGGTGGCCGAGGCCGCGCACCGTCTGGGGATCACTTCGCCGATCAATACCGATCCGGCCATGGCGCTCGGCACCTCGGAAGTGGCGCCGATCGAGATGGCGCAGGCCTATATTCCGTTCTCCAACGGAGGCTATAAGGCGGCGGCGCACGGCATTATCCGCATCCGCACCGCGTCGGGCAAGGTGCTGTATCAGTACCGCGATCCGTCGCAGGACGGCGGGCGCGTGCGCGTGATCAACAATCCGCCGCTGATGGAGATGAACCAGATGATGCGCGTCGTCATGCACGGCGGCACCGGCACGGGCGCGGCCATTCCCGGCTATGACCTGGCGGGCAAGACCGGCACGACCAGCGACTTCCGCGACGCCTGGTTCGACGGTTACACCGGCGGCTTCGTCACCGTAGTCTGGGTCGGGCGCGACGATAATACGGTGATGAAGGGCGTGACCGGCGGCTCGACCCCGGCGGCGATCTGGAAGACCTATATGACCTCGGCGCTGAAACGCATTCAGGTCTCGCCGATCCCTGACGGTCCGGCGGCCAGCGGAACCTTATCGCCGGTGGCTGAGGACGCCTTGCAGGATCTGCTCGGCTCGCAGGCCAGCGCCTATGCGGCGTCGCAGGCGGCCAATGATAATCAGCAACAGACTGAAGACGGTCTGCCGCCGGTCGTCACCATGCAGCCCATCCCGAATCCTGAGGACAAGAAACCGGCGGCGAAGAAGGACGATCCGTCGCTGGACGACATCTTCTCGCAGGCCCAGAAGAAGAATCAGTGAAGAAGAATCAGCAATGAGAAAGCCCCGGCGACGACCGGGGCTTTTGTTACATAAACCGGAACAGGGTATGGCCCTGTTCCTTCAGCCATTTGCGCGCCGGTTTCCAGTCCCTGCCGTAAAGCTCGGCGACGGTGGCCCAGAAGGCGGGGCTGTGGTCGGGGTGTTTGAGGTGCGCGACCTCGTGGGCGACCAGATAGGAGAAGACGTCGCGCGGCGCCAGGATGACGCGCCACGAATAGCGGATCGCCTTGCGGCCCGGCGTACAGGAGCCCCAGCGCGCCTTGGCGTCGAACAGGGACGCCTTGACGCCGGAAACGCCCAATCGGGCCGCGCAGGCGTCGGTTTCCGTCTGGAAAGCTTTTAAAGCCTGAACGCGCAGGTAACGCTCGACGCGGCGGGCGTAAACTTTCGCGTCGCCGCTGGTCACCAGCCGCCAGCCGTCTTCGCCCTCAATGGCGCGCGGCGTGACTACGCCCGGCGCTTCGGCCAGGGTGACCGGATGGCCGCGTATCTCCAGCCTCAGACCCGGCGCGAACGGCGCGCGCTCCGGTTCACGGCGGCGGACCTGCAGAATCCAGTCATGGCGCGCTTTTGCAAAGGCGACTGCGTCCTTCAGGCCGCGGAGCGACGGCGCTGTCGCCACGGCCTCGCCGCTCCTGTTGTCGATGCGTAAGGAAATGCGGCGGGCGCGGCGGTTGACCTTGAGCCGCAGGACATACTCGCCGCAGTCGATGGCCTGACCGTCGGCGTAGGCCGCGCGCGGCGAAAACCAGCCGTCAGGCGGCATCGTGCTTTGCGATGAAGTCGCGGATGCGTGGATAGATTTCGTCGCGGAAGCGGCGCCCGTTGAAGACGCCGTAATGACCGGCGCCCTTCTGGACGTAGAGTTCCTTCATGGCGTCGGGAATGTTTGGACACAGGCCATGCGCGGCCTGGGTCTGGCCCACGCCGGAAATGTCGTCCTTCTCGCCCTCGACCGTCATCAGGGCGATGTCGGTGATCGCCTTGGCGTCCACCAGACGTCCGCGATGATGCAACTCGCCCCTGGGCAGGGCGAATTTCTGGAACACCAGATCGATGGTCTGGAGATAGAATTCCTCGGTCAGGTCCAGCACCGACAGATATTCGTCGTAGAATTCCAGGTGCTTTTCGATGCTTTCGCCGTCGTTTTCGACCAGAGAATTGAAATAGTCCCAGTGCGCGTCGGTATGGCGCGCCTCGTTCATGCTCATGAAGGAATAGAGCTGCACGAAACCCGGATAGACGCGGCGGCCCACGCCCGGATAGGGAGGCGGCACGGTATGGACCATGTTCGACTTGAACCAGGTGAACGGCTTTTCCTGCGCCAGATCATTGGTCACGGTCGGATTGAAGCGCGCATCGATCGGCGAGCCCATAAAGGTCATGGAGGCGGGCCGCAGGGGGTCTTTATCCTCAGCCATCAGGCAGGCCGTGGCCAGCACCGGCGGTCCCGGCTGGCACACCGCGACAATGTGGACGCGCGCGCCGATGGCGGTCAGCATGTCGCGGATCGCGTCCATATAGGCGTAAAAGTCGAAACGGCCTTCCAGAACCGGCACCTGACGCGCATTGACCCAGTCGGTGATATAGACGTCGTGGTCGAGCAGGAACTGTTCGACCGTGCCGCGCAGCAGGGTGGCGTAGTGGCCGGACAGCGGCGCAACGATCAGCACGGCGGGCTGGGTCTTCTTGATCCCGGCGCGGCGCAGATCGGTGACGTCACGCTGGAAGCGCAGCAGCCTGACCCAGGGCGAGGACCAGTCTTCAATGGTGCGCACGCGCACATCCTGATCGTTGATGTTGACGCTGTTGATGCGCCATTCCGGCTTGTTGTAGCGCTTGGTGACGTTGGAGAACAACTCGGCTGAGGCGTACATGGTGCGGCCCAGCGCCGTGTCGGAGGCCGGATTCAGCTTCGAGCCCCAGAAATCGCGCGTCAACTGCGCCATCACCCGAAAAGGCGCCGCCGTGTAATAGGCGTATTCATGCAGCGAATAGAGCATGGTGGTCTGCAAACTCTGTTACCGTTAACCCGAAGGCTAGCATTAACATGGGAGGCCTGCCAATTGATTACGATCGCTTCAAATATATTGTGATGCAACATAAGGCATGATGCGCAGCATGTGCGGCGCGGCATTTTTCACCCTTTACATTCTAAATCAGGAGCTTAACGGCCAAGTGCGGCTTTTTGCAGGGCGAAAAGCTCGTCCGCGCCCTTGAGCGCCAGATCGTAGAGCGTATTGAACTCGGCGCGCGAAAAGCCGCGCTTCTCGCCCGTAGCCTGAATCTCGACCGCATCGCCTGAGCCGGTGACGACGAAGTTGGCGTCGGTCTCGGCGGTGGAGTCCTCGTCATAGTCGAGGTCCAGCACCGGCGTGTTCTGATAGATGCCGCAGGAGATGGCGGCGACCTGATCGAGCAGGGGCGAGGCGGGAATGATCTTGTCCTTGACCAGCTTGTCGCAGGCCAGGGCCAGGGCGACCCATGCGCCGGTGATCGAGGCGGTGCGTGTGCCGCCATCGGCCTGCAAAACGTCGCAGTCAAGCGTGATCTGACGTTCGCCCAGCGCTTTCAGGTCGATAATGGCGCGCATGGAGCGGCCAATCAGGCGCTGGATTTCCTGAGTGCGGCCCGACTGCTTGCCCTGCGCGGCTTCGCGGCGCGAACGGGTATGGGTCGAGCGCGGCAACATGCCGTATTCGGCGGTCACCCAGCCCTGGCCCTTGCCTTTCAGGAATGACGGCACGCCCTGCTCCAGCGAAGCGGTGACCAGCACCTTGGTATGACCGAAGGTGACAAGGCACGAGCCTTCGGCGTAGCGCGTCACGCCGGTCTCCAGCGTCACGGCGCGCATCTGATCGGGCTGACGGTTCGAGGGGCGGATGGTCTTGAGCGCAGCGAGCGCGTCGAATTGCGACATGGTGTTAAGTCTCCTGGCAGGCTGCGCCTATCAGGTTTGATGGTCACAGTTCAAAGGAAAACTTTAATAGTGATCGCGCCCGTCGGGTTCGCGCTGCGTCGGCGGCTGCGTGTTGTAAGCCGGGGTGCGCACCTTGCAGGCCTTGTCGTTGCAGGCATAGGGGCCGGAGGCGTAACGATCGTCGGGCGCCATGAAGTCATGATTGCGCGGCGCGGGGCCGAAGATTCTGAGCTGTCCTGGCGCCAGGGTCGTCTCGGCGACGCGCACTGTCGGGGCGGCGTTGAGATCGGGATAGGTCGAGGGCGCAGGCTGCGGCGCGTTCAACGCCTTGGCGACCGGCGAGGGCGGCGCGACCTGATAGGTCGGCTCGGTTGCGGCGGCTAGCGCGAACGATATAAGCATAGCGACAGGCATGGGGAGCATCCTTCGGCGCGATCTCGAAAGACGAGGCTATACCCGTTAATCTGAGTTGGAAAGTCTAAAGACTTGTGGCGCCGCAACCGGATTTGCTAAAATAGGCTCATGAAACACTCGCCCTATTCGATGAGTCTGCTCAATTCGACGGCGCCCTTGAGCGAGCTGGACGCGCGGGCGCGCGACATCTTCCGTCATGTCGTCGAGACCTATCTGGAAACCGGCGAGCCGGTCGGGTCGCGCACCGTGTCGAAAAGCGGGGTGCATCTGTCGCCCGCCTCGATCCGTAACACCATGCAGGATCTGGCGCATTTAGGGCTTCTATCGGCGCCGCACACCTCGTCCGGGCGGTTGCCGACGCATCAGGGCCTGCGCCTGTTCGTCGATGGCCTGCTGGAGATCGGCGACCTGCCCGAAGACGACAAGCGCGACATTGAGGCGCGGCTGACCGGGCGCGGCCAGACCTTCGATCAGGCCCTGCACGAGGCCAGCAACATCCTGTCGGGTCTGGCGGGCGGCGCCGGGATCGTCATGACCCCGGCGTTCGAGGCCGGGGTGCGTCATGTCGAATTCGTCGCGCTCGGTCCCGATCAGGCCCTGGCCGTGCTGGTCTATGCCGATGGGCGGGTCGAGAACCGGCTGATGGCCTTGCAGGCCGGGATGACGCCGTCCGTGCTGATCGAGGCGTCGAACTATCTGAATACGCATTTACGCGGGCGCACTCTGAGCGAGGCGCGCGCCAGTCTGAAGGCCGAGCTTGAGGCCGAGCGGCGGCGGCTGGACGAGGCGGCGGCGACCCTGATCGAGACCGGTCTGGCCGTCTGGTCGGGCGGCGATGCGGGCCAGCGCGCCCTGATCGTGCGCGGGCGCGCCAACCTGCTTGGGGCCGGGCAGAGCGCCGAGGATCTGGAGCGGGTGCGCTCTTTATTCGAGGATCTGGAGCAGAAGGAGGAGCTGATCGACCTGCTCGACGACGTCGCCGGGGCGCAGGGGGTGAGAATTTTCATCGGCGCGGAGTCGAAACTGTTTTCATTGTCCGGCTCGGCTGTTATTGCAGCCCCTTATATGGTGCAGCAGCCCAAGACCGGCGCCGCCCGCGTGGTCGGCGCCATCGGCGTGATCGGCCCGGCCCGGTTGAATTATGCGCGCATCATCC
>DATMTF010000380.1:0-3976 GCA_035565015.1 Asticcacaulis sp.
GCCAGCTTTACGCCCGCCTTGGCCGAAGCGGCGGCCAGGTTGGAGCTGAGCGAGGTCAGTTTCAGTTCGGTGACCGAGCCGCCCGCCACCTTGGCGTGGCCCGATACCCAGTACAGGCCGTCCGAACCGATGACATTGTATTTGAAGTCGGCCATGAGACCGCCGCCGCCGACGTCGCAGGTGTCGAGGTTGATCATCTGCTTGCCGGGGCTCGGGATCATGCTGGAGATCTTGGCCGAGGCGGCGGCGGCGATCGCCTTGCCGACCATGTTTTCCTGACCGTCATCGCAATCGGCCAGCGCCTGGGTGGCGAAAACAGCGGCGGAGAGACCCAGTACGCCGGCGGCGAGCCAGGTCTTGGAAACGGATTTCTGCATTTTGCAAACTTTCCTGATATTACGCATTTGGATACGATTAAAAGAGGGGCCCGTCGCGATCCATCCCGACGTTGTTCTGGCCTGAATGAAGCTTATACGCGTATGTATTTAATGCTGCGTGAATCGCTGTCACAATTTATGGCGCCGCAGCAAAAAAAGTTTCTTGAGTTACGAAAGCGATCCGGGATGCAAAAAAAGAGGCGTCCGAAGACGCCTCTTATCAGGATCAGGGGGCAAGGCCGCGGTCAGGCGGCGGTCAGCTCGGACAGGAAGCGGCGGATATTTTCGCTCATCGCCTCGGTGCGTTGCGTCAGTTGCGTGGCGGCGGCCAGCATTTCGGTCGAGGCCTTTTCGGTGTCGGCGGCGGAGGCCGACAGTTGCGACACCGACGACGAGGCCATCGAGGTGCCGTCCGAGGCTTCGTTGACGTTGCGGGCGATTTCGTTGGTCGCGTCGCCCTGCTGATGCACCGAGTCGGCGATCGAGGCGGCGATCTCGTTCATATGCTTGATCGTCTCGCCGATGCCGCGGATGGCGCCGACGCCGTTTTGCGCGGCGGCCTGGATATCCTTGATGCGCTCGCGAATTTCGTCGGTCGCCTTGGCGGTCTGTTGCGCCAGCGACTTCACTTCCGAGGCCACGACGGCAAAGCCCTTACCCGCTTCGCCGGCGCGCGCCGATTCGATGGTGGCGTTGAGCGCCAGCAGATTGGTCTGCTGGGCGATGGCGTTGATCAGGTCCACGACCTCGCCGATCTGGTCGGCGGCGCGGCTCAGTTCGGCCATCGAGGCGTTGGTGCGGTCGGCTTCCGACACGGCTTCGGCGGCGATCTCCACCGAGCGCACGGCCTGGTCGCCGATCACGCCGATCGAGGCCGACAGTTCGGTGGTCGCCGAGGCGACGTTCTGCACATTGTCGGCGGAATTGCGGATCGAGCCGACGGCGTCCTGCGAGCGGCGCTCGTTTTCCTGCGCGATGGTCAGCAGGGTGCGGCCGTTGGCGTCGAGATCCGAGGCGGCGGAGGACAGGGCGTCCAGCATGTCCTGCGCTTCGTGGCGGAAGCGCTCGGCCAGTTCGGCCATCTGGCGCGCGCGTTCTTCGCGCGTCTTGTTGGTGGCGGCCTCGATGGCCATCAGGCGTTCTTTTTCCTCGGCGTTCGACTTGAACACATTGAGGCTGTCCACCACGCTTTTCAGTTCGTCGCGGCGGGTCAGGGCGGAGATATCGACGTCGAGATTGCCCTTGGCCAGTTCTTCGGTCGTCTTGGCGATGCGGTTGATGCCGGTGACGGTGACGCGCGAGAACAGGAAGGCGATGGCGCCCGACACCAACGCCATAAGGATGGCGAAGGTGGTCAACAGGCTGACGCCGGTGGTCTGCGCGGCCTTGGCGTCTTCGGCGGCTTTCGAGGCGGCGGCGACATTGGCCTTGATCAACTGATCGCTGAGCGCCGACATCTTGGCGTAGCCGTCGTCGAACTGCGACATCAGCGGCGGGACCGAGGTGAAGTCGACATCCATGACCGAGCCGGCGAATTCGACGGCTTCCTTATAGGTCTTGATCTCCTTGCCGAGGTCGGTCAGCAGCTTCTTCTGCGCCGGATCCTGCGTGGCGGCGGAGTCCTTTTTGACGCGGTCGCCGATCTTGCCGAGATCAGCGGCGACCGTGTTGACCTTGTCAGAAGCATTGGCCGTCGGATCGGTGGCCTTCAGCGTCAGGGCGCGGAACAGTTGTCCGTTCTCTTCCTTGATGCCGGCCTTGATGTCGCCCAGCTCCTGCACCTGCGGCAGCACCACATTGTTGATGCGGTCAATGGTCTTTCCCTGGCCGTTCATGACCATGACGGCGCCGCCGGTCAGCACGGCGATCATGGCCGTCGCGATGGCGGCGGGCGCCATGAACTTGATGGTGAACGACCAGTTTGAAATTTTCAAACCGCCCGAAGAAGCGCTGGGTTTCAGCATGATTGGCCCCTGAAAGATACCTGACTGAGAGTTTATCGTCGTATGCGGTCTTTCCGACGGCGCGCAGAATCATTCCGCGCCTTAAGGTTAAGACGGCTTGCGGCCAAGGTGTCAGATTAAGGTTGTTGAATTCCTAACGCGGCGCAAGCTGTGTTGCGCCGGGCCGGAATACGACGACGCCCGCCGGATGACCGGCGGGCGCGACGATGGCCAAAGGGCTGTCGATCAGGATTTCGCAGCGGGCGCGGCGGGCGTCGCCGGAAGCGCGTCCGATGTCTTGACGGCGGTCGCTTTGGCCGTCGCCTTGGCGGGCGTCTTGTCCGCCGCAAGGGTGGTTGTGATGTCGCGCGCGGCCTGACCGGCGATCTGCGCCGAAGCGGCGACCGGTTTCGGCTCTGAGGCCGCATGCGCCGCATTGAGCGACAGGGCGTTGAGCAGGGCGGTCTTGCCCGCAGCGTCGTCAGGCGCCTGACTGCGGTCGGCGATCATCTGCGGCGCGGGCGCCGACGAAGGCTGCACATCGTCGGTCAGGCGCGCGCCGTGACCGCGGAACTGATAGAAGATGTGACTGCCGATGGTGGCGACGCGCTGCATGGTCGCCGACCAGCCCGGATGGACGCTGACCGTATGAAAGCTGGTCGCCGTGCCGACATCTTTCATGACATAGCCGTTCAGCGCCGAGCGCGCGATGTCGCGCGCGCGCCGCCAGGCGCTGCGCTCGACCGGCGCGGCCATGGCGTCGTTGCAGGCGAAGCTGAACTGACATGAGCCCTGCGCGGCGCCCTGATAGACGACGGCGCATACGCTTTTCGGATAGCTGGGGTTGCGCACACGGTTGACGATGACCTGAGCGACGGCGCGCATGCCGTCCTGGCCTTCGCCACGCGCTTCATAATAGACGGCCTGATTCAGGCAATCGAGATCGTTCTGGTTGGATTTGGCGAATTTGAAGCTGGAGGCCGCGCGCACCGCGACCGGATGGTCGGAGACGGTCGCATTGGCGGTATCGTCCATCAGCGTCGCGCGCAGTTGCAGGGCCTGGACCTTCTCGTCGCGCACATAGCTGGAGGTGCGCAGGGCGTTCATGTTCTGCGCCTGCAGGGCGTTGTCGGCGCCCTGATCGTTGAAGCGTGAAAAGCGGCTCGCAATACTCATCGCGCCAGAATCTATCGCGCCATCTATCGCGCCATCTATCGCGCCGTCATTGGCGGCGTCGAGATTGGCCAGATCGGTCTGCCCGTCCTGATGGGACAGTTTCTGAATCTGGTCGGCCTGTTCACGAAGGCTGGCCTCATGCGCCAGTGTGCCGCCCAACCAGACCGCGCCGAATGCGGCGCCGATCAGAAGGCCGACGGAACTGGCCGCCATGAGCGCGCGCATGCGGTGGCGCGCAAGTGGGGTTGAAGTCAAGACTATCTGGTCCTCTGTGGCGAGGGCGCAGGCGCCCCCCGGAAGGTCTGTCTGGCCGCTGGGCGACTTCGCGCCGCGTCCATAACAAAAGCCAGCGAGGAGATAGGGCCCGCTGGCTGAGGGCGTTCTCTAGGGGTGAATTGTGGCGAAAATGTGTTATCGCATGGTTAACACTTAGGCAGGCGTCAGTGTTGCGTCCCTATACAGGGATAAAGCCAAGAAAAC
>DATMTF010000381.1:0-3778 GCA_035565015.1 Asticcacaulis sp.
CCGGAATTGCATCGCCATGGGCCTGTCCAGCGGCTTTATCGAGCCGCTGGAATCGACCAGCATTCATCTGTTCCAGCGCAGCGTCCTGCATCTGGCGCAGAACTTCCCCTTCCATGGGGTCAGCGACGCGCAGATCAACCATTATAACGACCTCTCGGACAAGGAACTGGCCTATGCGCGCGACTTCGTGATCCTGCATTATAAGCTGAATGAACGCAGCGAGGATTTCTGGCGCGACCGCGCGGCCATGGCCGTTCCCGACAGCTTACAGGAGCGCATCGACCTGTTCCGCCATTCCGGCGCGGTGTTTCAGGGACCGGGCGAGCTGTTCACGGTCGATTCCTGGGCGCAGGTCATGCTGGGGCAAAGGCTTGAGCCGCAAGGCTGGCATCGCTTCGGCGGCCTGATGTCACAGGACGAACTGGCCGGGGTCTTTGACGGCCTGAAAAAGACCGTCGACCACACTGTCGCCAATATGGCGCCGCATGACGCCTTCGTGCGCCAGTACGCGCCGTCCGCCGTGACGTAAACTGTCGCGGATTTTACGCCGGGCGCGCCTGTCTCCCGGCGCGATCTTATGCGGGTTCGCCTAGGATTGTGGTCGAAGGAGACCGACATGACCCGGCATGATCCCCAAAACGACCTTCTGCGTAACGAACCGCAGCTCGACCGGCATGAACTTCCGCCGACCTCCGCCGCCAATACGGCGCATGCGAATGACGACGGCGAGAGCGCAGAACATCTGGCGCCGGACGGCAGCTTTCTGAAGCCCGGCTACAATTCGGAGCTGGACCCGCTGCCGCTCGATGTCGAGCCGCTGGCGCGCAGCCGTCCCGGCAATGCGGTCGATGTACGGCGGCTGGACGGAAGCGTCGCCATCGACGATGATGACGACGCGGTGCTGAATCAGGACGAGGGGCTGGATTAATCGGTCAACACACGCCGGTCGAGGGTCGCATAGATCATCATCGCCGCAGCAAAAGCCGCCGCCGCCCACAGGCTGCCCAGGCCGAAAAGCCCATAGAGCGCCGCGCCGCAGGTTGCGCCCGCGACCAGGCCCAGCCACAGAAGGCCATAGGGAAGCCAACCCCAGGCGTCGCCGCCGGTCAGGGCGCCCGCCATCTTCTGGCCCATCTTGACCAGGGTTCCGGTCATATAGGTCAGGCCGACCACCATGTCGCCATCGCGCTGAAAGACGTTGTTTTCCGCGCCCATGGCCAGAACCATCAGGATAATGGCGGCGAAGTCCCAATGAGCAAGGTGGAACAGGCTGGCGCAGGCCAGCAGCCACGCCACCAGCCGCAGGACGCGCAGGCCCCGGCCTTTGGACGTTCCGTGGCCGACCAGCGCGCCCAGCATGGTTCCGCCGACGAACAGGAGCAGGATGCTGCTCAGTTGTACGATTCTGTCCACGTCATGCTGCGCGAGACCGACCGCCAATTGCGTAGAGTTGCCGCTCATAAAGGCGACGAAATAGCCGCCCAGCTTGAGAAAACCTATGGCGTCGACGCAGCCCGCCAGAGCCGAAAGCAGGGCGGCGAAGCCGATCGCGCGCCGGTTAAGCGTATGCAAGTCCAGAACTCCCGTTCCGACCCGCCCGTTCAGGGTCAGGCCAGCATGTTGCGTTTATGTGGCGGCAAATCGTCCTTGCGCTTGCCGCCGCCCCCTTCGCCACCCTCTTTGCCACCCTCTTTACCAGACGACTCCTTAGCACGTTTTTCGCGGCGCGCGCGTGGTTTTGGCGGCGTCGGCTCAGGCGGGTCAGGCTCCGGCTCCGGCGCGATGACGCCGCGATCGGCGTCAGCCAGCGCCGCCGCGACCGTGGCGGCGGCTTCGACGACGACAGGCTTTGAGCGCAGCAAGGGTGGACGCTCGGACAACTCGGCCTGCGCCGCCTCGATCATGGCCAGGACGCGCGGCCTGTCTTCCCAGAGCTGATTCAGCCCCTGCAGGGCCTTCCAGACTTCGAGATAGTGCGTTTCGGTCGGCAGAGGCCGCTTGACCTTCACCGGCCCCGGCTCGCCCGAGGGCGTCTCGATCTTGCCCGCCAGCGCCTTGTCCAGCTCGCCGATCAGCCTGCCCGGACGCGCCTTCAGCGCCAGCACGAAGCCGAGCCGCGCCTCGATGATGTCGGCGACCTCGCGTCCGCGCTCCAGCATGACGCCGCCGGGCGAAGCCAGCGCCTTGTCGAGATGGTGGCGGATGCTGGCGTAGATGGCTTCCGCCGAGGCGGCGCGTTCGGCGCGCAAGCGTTTCAACCCGCGCTGACGCCCCAGATAGACGATCAGGCCGACAAAGCCTGCCACCACGAGGCCCAGCACGATCAGCAGCATGATCAGCAGCGGGTCCGGTCCGGCGTGGTAAGGCGCAAACCCGTCGGGCGGACCGCCGAAAGCATCGTCGAAATCGCTGTTCATGGCCGGGCCGGGCTCATTTGCGCACCGGCGCGGAGATTGGCGCGGAGAAGGGCCAGAAACGCGGCGGCGCCTCCGGCGGCGGCGCGATCTCATGCGGCGCGATCCATGCCGGCGATTGCAGCAACTGCGTTTGCGCGGCGCGGAAGGCGGCGCCGACCACGTTCATATTGCTCCAGTAGGCAAACAGTTTTTGCACCGCGCGCCACAGGGCGTCGCGACGGTCTTCGGGCTTGACCGGCGCAGGCTCCGCGAGCGCCGGGGCGCTGTGAGGCTCGGACGCCGCCATCGGAACGGGCGCGACCGCGCCATTGGCGACGGCGATATTGATCACCGTGTCGCCATGCACGACCCCGCCGCCTGCCGCCGCTTGCGGCTTGACCTCTTCTTCGCGCACGCCTTCCAGCGCCTTGTTGAGCGCATCCACCGCCTTGGAGAGGCCGTCGCTCAGCGCCAGAGTGCGACCGAAATTGTCGTTGAGCGCCGTGCGCGCCGCCTGCGCCAGATCGAGCTGATCGTCGGCGCGCGCTCTGGCGGCGGCTTCGAGGCTTTTGCGCACCAGCTTGACGCGCGCATCGACGCCGTCGCCAAGGCGGCTGCGCATCATCTTTTCCGCGCTTTTGAACACCAGGGTCAGGCTGGCCGTCGCCACGACCGCGAACAGCACCAGCAGCAGCCAGGCCAGCAGATGATGATGCACGACCGGATCGGACGGAAAATCGCTGGGCGCCGCAGGAGGCGCATCGAAACCATACCGCATGTCAGCCCCCCTTTCCGTCAGCCCTGAGCCATCACAATGGAAAGGTTAACAGATTGTCCCACGGCCCGCCAGCAGGCAAGAGGGAATCAGCGACCGTTTTGGGCCTTGAGCGCGGCTTCCTCGACGCGGCGCAACAGTTTTTTGAACTGCACGATCTCGTCCGGGGAAAAATCAGCCAGCATGATGCGCTCATATTCTGCGGCGGCGGGGGCGACGTCGGCATAGAGGCGCTCGCCTTCGGCGGTCAGGATCAGGTGGTGCGAACGTCCGTCGTGTTCATGCGGCGCGCGCGTGATCAGGCGGCGCTTGGCCAGGCTCTGCGCGGCGCGCGAGATGGTCACCTTATCCATGCCGGAGCGCTTGACCAGGGCCTGCTGCGTCGTCGGCCCGTCCTCGCGCAGCACGAAGATGAGCCGCCATTCCGGGATCTTGAGGCCGTAAAGGCTCTCATACGCCGTCGCGATCAGCGCGCTCACCGCGGTCGAAGCCACGGCGAGACGGTAGGGCATATACTCATCCAGGGTAAGCGAACCATGCGTCATAAGTTACATCCTCAACCATAGCCCTTTTACAGGACGGGCGTTTATACGCCAATGGCAAATGA
>DATMTF010000382.1:0-3012 GCA_035565015.1 Asticcacaulis sp.
TATTTGTGCGCGCCTCTTGCCAAAACCGCCTTCAATCGCTAACCGGAAGCCCTGATTTTCCCGGAAGTTCTGAATTTCCCGGAAGTTCTGAATTTCAAGGAGTCCTGTCATGGCCATTGATGTGGCGACGGTGAAGAAGGTCGCCAGTCTGGCGCGCCTGCGCGAGAGCGATGAGCGTCTGGAGGCGCTGGCCGGCGAACTGAACAGCATTCTCGGCTGGATCGAACAGTTGAGCGAGGTCGATGTCGAGGGCGTCGAGCCGATGACCACGGCCATCGACATGCCGACGCCGATGCGTGACGATGTGGTAAGCGATGGCGGCATTGTCGAGCAGATCGTCGCCAATGCGCCCAAATCCGTCGACGGCTTCTTCGTCGTGCCGAAGGTGGTGGAGTAATGAGCAATCTGACGCAACTGACGCTCAAGAGCGCGATAGACGGCCTGAAGGCGAAGGATTTTACCTCGCTCGAACTGACCGAAGCCTTTATCGGCGCCATCGAGACGGCCAATCCGGCGCTCAACGCCTATGTCGCGACCACCTTTGACAAGGCGCGCGCGCAGGCCAAAGCTTCCGATGCGAAGCTGGCGAAGGGCGAGGGCGGACGTCTGGAAGGCGCGCCGCTGGGGATCAAGGATCTCTACTGCACGAAGGATGTGCGCACCACCGCTTGTTCGGGCATTCTGGATAATTTCGTCCCGACCTATGAATCGACCGTCACGCAGAACCTGTGGGACGACGGCGCGGTCATGCTGGGCAAGCTCAACATGGACGAATTCGCCATGGGCTCGTCCAACGAGACTTCGAAATGGGGTCATGTGGTCAATCCGTGGAAAAGCAGCGGCTCGAATGCGCCGCTGACCCCCGGCGGATCGTCGGGCGGTTCGGCGGCGGCGGTCGCAGCCGATCTGTGTCTGGCCGCCACGGCGTCCGACACTGGCGGTTCGATCCGCCAGCCCGCGGCCTTTACCGGCACGGTCGGCATCAAGCCGACCTATGGCCGCTGCTCGCGCTACGGCATGGTCGCCTTCGCCTCGTCGCTGGATCAGGCCGGGCCGATCGCCAAGACGGTCGAGGACGCGGCGATCCTGTTGCAATCCATGTGCTCGCACGATGTCAGGGACTCGACCTCGCTGGACCTGCCGGTCCCGGATTTCTCGGCGGCTCTGGGCAAGTCGCTCAAGGGCCTGCGCGTCGGCATTCCCGACGAATACCGCCTCGACGGCATCCCCGCCGAGATCGACGCCCTGTGGGAGCAGGGCATCGCCTGGCTGAAAGACGCGGGCGCCGAGATCGTGCGTATTTCGCTGCCGCACACCAGATACGCCCTGCCGTGCTACTATATCATCGCTCCGGCGGAAGCTTCGTCCAACCTGGCGCGCTATGACGGCATGCGCTATGGCCACCGCACCGAGGCCGCGCAATCCCTGACCGACGTTTATGAACTGTCGCGCTCGGAGGGCTTCGGCAAGGAGGTCAAACGTCGCGTCATGATCGGCGCCTATGTGCTGTCCGCGGGCTTTTATGACGCCTATTATGTCAAGGCGCTCAAGGTGCGCCGCCGCATCGCAGAGGATTTCACGGCGGCGTATCAAAAATGCGACGTCATCCTGACCCCGGCCACGCCGTCCTCGGCCTTCGAGCTGGGCGATCAGGCCAAGGCCGCCGATCCGGTGCAGATGTACCTGAACGACGTCTTCACCGTCACCACCAATCTGGCGGGTCTTCCCGGCATGAGCGTGCCGGCGGGACTGGACAAGAACGGTCTGCCGCTGGGCCTTCAGGTCATCGGCAAGGCGCTCGACGAAGCCACGGTGCTGAACGTCGGTCAGGCGATTGAGCGCGCCGCCGCCTTTTCGGCGCGCCCGGCGCAATGGTGGTAAACAGGCGGCTTGCCGGAATCGCAAGGCAGGGTTACCTGTAAGCTGTTTTCCACAGGCGCGCTCCATGATCCGTTCCGTACTTCGTCTCTCTGTCGCCGCCATCGCCCTGATCGGGCTGCTGGCGGCGCCCGTCGCCTTTGCGCAGGACGAGGACGGCGGCGACGATGACGATACGGACGCGGTCATGACCGCCGCCATTGGCTGCGTGGCGACCTATGATCTGGTGCTGGCGCGCGGTCTGGCGGGCCAGCAGGTTGCCGCCGTGCAGCAGGCGCGGGCGCAGGCGCGCGAAGTCTATAAGCAGGCGGCGCAGCTTGACGACGATCAGGTTGACGCCGACATCGCCCAGGCCGACGCCAGGCTGCCGGACCTGCTCGACGACGGCAATGTGACCTTGCAAAAATACCGCCATATCTGCGACCAGTTGCTGAGCGACGATGACGGCGCCGACCTGCCGCAGGCGACGGGCGCCTGATCGTGCTGCGGCGCGAAAAATATCTTTTGCAACAAATACCTTGGCGAACGCCGCAACTTGCGGCTAAATCATGGCCAGAGATCCATTGGAGCCTTTCATGAGCCAGACTGCGCCCGCCAAGCATCCTGTCAAACATGTCGAATTCACCGTGCGGGGCGTCGTCCTCGGCATATTGATCACCCTGATCTTCACCGCCGCGCAGGTCTATCTGGGCCTCAAGGTGGGCCTGACCTTCGCCACCTCGATCCCGGCGGCGGTCATTTCGATGGCTTTGTTGCAGGCGTTTCGCAACGCCTCGATCCAGGAAAACAACATCGTCCAGACCATCGCCTCGGCGGCGGGGACTTTGGCCTCGGTGATCTTCGTGCTGCCCGGCCTGATGATCATCGGCTGGTGGCGAGAGGTGCATTTTGTCACCACCTTCGCCGCCTGCGCGATCGGGGGCGTATTGGGCGTTATGTACACCATGCCGCTGCGCCGCGCCCTGGTCAGCCAGTCGTCCCTGCCGTATCCGGAAGGCGTCGCCGCCGCCGAAGTGTTGCGCGTCGGCACCTCGTCGCGCGAAGGCGGCGCCGAAGGGCGGGCGGGTCTGCTGGCGGTTATTTTGGGCAGTCTGGCCTCGGCCCTTTACGCGGCGGGCGCGGGCGCCAAGCTGC
>DATMTF010000383.1:0-3082 GCA_035565015.1 Asticcacaulis sp.
CCCGCGCCGACAAAATTGTCGTATAAATCCGGCGGAAAAAAAGCGGGGCTGCATCTTCCCCCATGAAGGCGGTCATAACGCCTCGCCAACACCACAGGGAACCAAGTCATAACAGGGAACCACCATGTCCATATGTAAATCCGGGGACTACCGCGCGCTTCTTTTCTGCGGCGCGGCGGCGATGGCCGTCATCTCGGCGCCGGCCTTTGCGCAGAACGAAAAGACTTTCAACATTCCGGCTCAGGACGCCGCCACGGCGATTCCAACCTTTGTGCAGCAGTCCGGCTATCAGGTGCTGGTGAAGGCCGACGACCTGCAAGGCGTGCGCACCAACGCCGTTCAGGGCCAGATGAGCGTCGATGCGGCGCTCGATCAACTGATCAAGGGAACGGGCCTTTCCGTGCGCACGCGCGACGCCGGATCGGCGGTGCTGGCGCGCGCCGGGGCGGCGACTGACAGCGCGGCGGCGCCCGAAGCCGATCCGCAGGAGGTCGTCGTGGTCGGGGTGCGCAAATCCTTACGCGACGCGCTCGACGTCAAGCGCCGCCAGACCGGCATTGTCGAGGCGATCTCGTCCAAGGATATCGGCGCCCTGCCAGACGTGACCATCGCCGAGGAGCTGAACCGCCTGCCGGGCGTCAATACCTCGCGCGACCGCGGTAACGCCAGTCAGGCCTCGATCCGCGGCCTCGGCTCACGCATGGTGCTGGGCATGGTCAATGGCCGCGAAGTCGCCTCGTCCGAACCCGACCGCAGCGTGCGCTGGGAAATCTACCCCTCCGAAATGATCGCGGGCGCGGAGGTCTACAAATCCTCCGAGGCGAAGCTGATCTCCGGCGGCATTTCCGGCACCATCGACCTGCGCACCCTCCGCCCGCTCGACTATTCCGGCCCAGCCCTGACGGTGCGCGCCGGTCCGCTCTATTATGACGGCGGCAAGGCGTTTCCGGGCTATGACGGCATGGGCTATCGCGGTTCGCTGACCTATGTGTTCAAGCCCGCGCCGAACTTCGGCGTCGCCATTGGCCTGACCTCGCAGCAGCAGAAGAACGGCTATGAGTCGGTGCAGGGCTGGGGCTACAATTCCGGGGCTGACAACGGCCCTGTGATTGCTGGCGACGCCACCCATTACAATACGCCCTGGGGCAGCCAGGCCGAGGCCGACAAGCTGACTGAAACCCGTAAAGGCGCGTCTTTGGGCCTGCAATGGAAGGCGTCCGACACGTTCGAGCTGGCCTATGATCTGCTCTATTCCGACGTCAAGATCGACGAGGATCAGGACCAGACGTGGTGGGGCAACAATGTCTGGGGCAACTGGGACGGCGGCAATGCGTCGAACTATTATGACGGCGCGACCGCTTCGGGCAAAAAACCTACGATTCTGGCCAATGGCGATGTGGTAGCCGCTACGGTGACCTGGGCGCCCGATGAATCGGTGATCGCGAAGTACAACGAAGACAAGACGCTGATCGTCACCGGCCTGAACGGCAAGTGGACGACGCAGAACTGGACGGTCAGCCTGGACGGTTCTTATTCGGAGGCCGAGCGCAACAATGTCTGGGCGGCGTCAAAGCTCCAGTACTGGCCCGCTACAATGAGCTATGACTTCACGGGCAAACCGACGGTCACGGTGTCGTCCGCGCCGGAAGATAACTGGCAGACCGGCGATTCCGGCCAGTGGGAAACCGGCCACGTCAAGGATACGCTCAGCGCCGTGCAGGCCGACGCCACGCGCCACTTTGGCGACGGCGTTCTGACCTCGGTGAGCTTCGGCGCGCGCTACGCCGACCGCAAGAAGGTTCTGGGCAGCGCCAGCGGGACCGTATCCGCCCTGTCGGGAGCGGGCATCGACGGCGGCGATCTGACCGCTTACCATTTCGACAATTTCGACATCCCGACGCTGCTGACCGGCGATTTCGACACGGTGGCCAAGACGCTGTACGGCCAGACCCTGCATTACGATCCGAAAGCCTATCCCGACACCGATCGCGTCGAGGAAAAGGTCGCCGAGGCCTATGTCGAAGGCGCCTACGCCACCACGATGGGCGGCGTGCCGGTCGACGGAAACTTAGGCGTGCGCGTACTGAACGTGCATACCGACAGCCATGGAACCCAGACCGTGGCGGGCGACTGGGTCGAAACCCCGTCGGGTAGCGGTACTTGGGTGCAGCAGATGGTAACCACCCCGGTGTCGGGCGGAACCAACTACACCCGCGTGCTGCCGTCGTTCCAGATGCGCTTCGACTTCGGCGACGGCCACTACCTGAAGGCCGCCGCCGCGCAGGTTGTGTCGCGCCCGCCGCTCAACGACATGATCATTACGCGCCAGATCTCGTCTTCGGCGCCCTATACCGGTTCGTCCGGCAATCCCTATCTCATGCCGTTCGAGGCGACCCAGTTCGACCTCAGCTACGAATGGTATTTCAGCAAGGATTCGCTGTTCGCCCTGGCCGGTTATTACAAGAACGTCTCGGACTATGTCGGCTATGCGACCCGCGCCGAGACGATCGACGGCCATCCCTACACCCTGACCTCTCCGATCAACGCCAGCAAGGGCGGCCATATCGCCGGGACCGAGCTGACTTTCCAGACGCCATTCTACTTCATCCCCGGCGGCGAGCATTTCGGCGTCTATTCCAACTGGGCCTATGTCGCCTCGGACCTGCGCGAGATGAGCGCCAGCCTGCCGATGAACGGGCTGGCCAAGAACACCGCGACTCTGGACCTGTGGTACTCCAACCACGGCGTCGACGCCCGGCTTGGGACCAAGTACCATTCAACCTACACCGCCATCTACGGCTGGGACGATACGGCGCTGGTGCGGGTGCGGCCGGAAACGACGATGGATTTCTCGATCGGCTATACGATCAACAAGAACATCCAGGTCCGTTTCCAGGCGTATAACCTGCTGAACACACCGCTCAAGACCTATGAGGACAACCAGATCGACCGTCTGGGCCGCTGGGACTATTACGGCCACAGCTATCTGGCGGACATCACGTTCCGTTATTAAAAGTCAGCGGGGGGGACGAAGCGGGCCGGGCCTTGACATGCAAGGTCCGGCCCTTTCTTATTCGATCCG
>DATMTF010000384.1:0-1836 GCA_035565015.1 Asticcacaulis sp.
ATAGCAACCGCGTCCATTGGCCATCACGAACTGACCCGGCTTGTCGCGGGCTTTGGCGACGCGCTCCGGGAAACATTCGGCCAGCAGATGATGCGCGAAACTGCGTCCGCCCGCCTGTTTCGCGCGCGTCCCGACCAGAGCCGCCGCCGACTTCGCCCAGCCCTCGGCCAGCCGCCGCGCCTGCGTCACCTTGGGCGATGCCTCGCGCGCCAGCGCCGCCAGCCGCGCGTCGAGATCGACGCTGCGCCCGCCGACGCCGTTTTCGCTCAGCAGCACGGCCAGTTGCGCGCCCGTCTCCGCCGCGCCCGCCTCCGCCGCCTTGAGCAGCATGTGCGCCAGCCTTGGCGCCATCGGCAACTGCGCTATTCTGCGCCCGTGCGGCGTCAGATCGCCCGCCGCATCCAGCGCGCCCAGAGCCTGCAAAAGCCTGACCGCCTCCGTCATGGCGGCTGCGGGCGGATGATCGAGCAGCGCCAGCCCTTGCGTCGATTTCGCCCCCCATAGCCGCAAGGACAGGGCCAGTTGCGACAGATCGGTCTCTAATATTTCCGGCCGCGCAAACGGGATCAGCGACCGGTCCTGCTCGGCGTCCCACAGGCGGTAGGCGTCGCCTGCCTGCGTGCGCCCGGCGCGTCCGCGCCTCTGGTCCGCCGAGGCCTTCGATACCCGCTCGGTGACAAAGCGCGTCACGCCGCGCGCCGGATCGAACCGCCCCAGACGCGACAGGCCGCAATCGACCACCATCGCCACCTTGTCGAGCGTCAGCGAGGTTTCGGCGATGGCGGTGGCCAGAACGATCTTAGGCCGTCCCGGCGCGTTTTTCGCTAAAGCCGCCTGCTGATCGCGAAACTCCATCGCGCCGTAAAGCTTATGCACCTCGATGTGCGGCGCGACGCCGATCTCATCGAGCTGGCGCGCCACGCGGTGAATCTCGCCCTGTCCGGGCAGGAAGACCAGCAGGGTTTCGGCGCGTTCCGGCGTAAGCTTCGCCAACAATCGCGCCACATGCCGCGCCACATCGGCCTCCATCAACAGGTTCTGATCGCGCCCCAGATAATGGGTCTCGATCGGAAAGGTCCGCCCCTGCGACTCGAAACGCCCGGCTTCAGGCAAAAGCTCCAGCACCCGGTCGCCGTCCAGAGTCGCCGACATGACGATCAACCGTAAATCCTCGCGCAGCACGGCCTGCGCATCGCGCGCAAAGGCCAGGCCCAGATCGGCGTCGAGACTGCGCTCGTGAAACTCGTCGAAGATGACGCAAGCAACGCCCTCAAGCGCCGGATCGTCGAGGATGCGGCGGCTGAAAATCCCTTCGGTCACGACCTCGATGCGCGTTTTCGGCCCGATCCGGCTTTCGCCGCGCACCCGGAAGCCGACCGTTTCGCCGACGCGCTCGCCCAGCGTCTCGGCCATACGCGCCGCCGCCGCCCGCGCCGCCAGCCGCCTCGGCTCCAGAAGCACGATGGACTGCCCCGCCAGCCAAGGCGCATCCAGCAGGGCCAGCGGCGCGCCGGTCGTCTTGCCCGCCCCCGGCGGCGCGATGATCAGGGCGGTGTTCGACACACCGGCCAGATGCGCTTTGAGCGCCGGAAATATCTCTTCGACAGGTAACATCAGCGTCCAACAAAAAACCGCCCCGGTTTAGGGCGGTTTCTGTGTTTCTGCAAAGCCTTTACGCAATCGGCGGAACCGAAGGCGGCGGAATATCGTCATCCATTTCATGCACCTCGACCACGCCGCGGCGCACGTTCGACTTCCAGAAGCCGTAGCAGAAGTACAGCACAAGGCCGATGCCCGCCCAGCTAAAAAAGACCAGCTTGGATTCCATGCCAAGAC
>DATMTF010000385.1:0-6483 GCA_035565015.1 Asticcacaulis sp.
GGCGGCCTGTGCCGCGCCGGTCATCAGGCCCAGACTGAACACTATCCCCAATGCGCGCGTCAGACGGCGGCGAGCTATCGGCCAGATGCAAAACATGGTGTTCCTCCGTTTATATTTATCTTTGATCAGACTCTAGGCCGCGAAGCTGTCATCGGCTTGTCATGGGTTGGCCGCGTCATGCAGAGTCTTGAGCGGCGGCGCATCCGGGCTTTCGGTGACGAAGCGGTCCGTATAGGTGGCGGCGACATCGATGCCGCGATAGGCGGGGTTGAGCGCGACCATGGCGGCCAGCTCCATGCGCGCCCCCTCGGACGGCATCAAACCGTCGCCGTCGAACATCAGCTTGTCGCTGACGAGGCGGGCGATATAGGCCTGCGGATCGGGGCCTGTATCGGCTATCGGCAAAGCCGCCGCGATTTCGGCGGCGCTGTGCGTGCGGATAAAGGCCAGAGCGCGCAGACAGGCATTTACCAGATGCTGCGCCTGATCGGGGTGCGCCTCGACCCAGGCCGTTGGCAGATAGAGGCTGGTCGACGGATAGAGCGCGCCGAGGCTGGCCAAAACGCCCGCCCGCGAATTGAAGTCGGCGTAAACGAAGGCGGCCCCTGACGCGACATAGGCCGAGGCGTCGGGCTCATGCGCGACGACCGCGTCTGCCGCGCCATCGACCAGAGCCTTCGCCATATCGGTCTGAGAGGTGGGTTTCAGCGCCGTGTAGTCAGCCAGCGAAAGCCCGTCGTGCAGGATCAGCGCATTCATCGCCGTCGTCTTGCCGGAATTCGCCCCACCGGTAAAAATCCGCAGGCCCTTCAGGTCGGCGGGCGTCCTGACCTTGTCCCTGAGGCGGCTGGCCAGAAGCAGTTTTTCGCCCGGCGAGATGCCGAGCACGACTACGGCTTCAGTGTCCAGCTTCGCGTCGGTGCGCGACATGAAGGTGTGGTGATAATAGGCCACCGCCCCGTTGGCGCGCCCATCGCCGAGCAAATCGAGCGGCGTCGGCTTGGCCGGGGCGTCGATGAGGCGCACATCGAGGCCCTCATCATGGAAATAGCCGAGACGTTCGGCCAGCAGCACCGGCAGATTGCGCGTCTGCGTCACGCCATCGACGGCGAGAGCGACCTGATTGTCCACGCGTGGCGCAGCGTCCGCAGGGTGGGCTAACAGCAGGCAGCTTAAGGCGCTCAGGATCAGGCGTCGCATAAGGGCTCTCCGTTTAATCAAAAGGCACGCCGATAATGGCCTTGACAATGGTGTGGTCACGACTAGCGCCGTAACCCGCGCCAAGACCCAGTTCCAGATCCCATTTGCCCAGCCTGCTGTCGGCAACGAGATACGCCGCCTGATCATTGGCGGCGAAATGGCCGAGGCTGCTGACCGGGCCCATGCCATTATAATTTTCCAGGCCAATCGTAAGGTTGCGTCCGATTTTACGGGTGACGCGTGTAGCTATTTCCAGCGTTGCGGGCGCCGACTCCGGCCCGGAAATCTTGAAGTCGAGATTGAGATTGACCGCTACGGTCCACGGGCCGGAACGCTTGCCGAGAATGCCCTTCAGCTCGCCATTGTAAGGATTGGCGTCCAGCTTGCGCCCGACCTGGCCGACTTCGAGATTAAGGCCGGAAAACCAGCTCTGGCCCGGCTTTTCCGGGGTGATATACTTGATGCGGAATTTCACGCCATCGGCGCTCAGCTTGCCGTGTGAATCGACATCGGCCAGCGGCAAATACATGCCCAGCTCGATATTATCGGTCAGGCCATAGGCGAATTCCGGCGTCAGGCGCAACCGATGCAGGGGCGACTGTTCGCCCGCATAGTCTGGCGCGCCATTACCATCAACGACATAGTTGGCGTGAACATCGAGGCCGAAATGTCCGGCCTGACTCATATCATCCATATAGACCTGGATTTCCTCATCGGCAGCGTGCGCCGGATGTGCGATCAACAGGACGCTCAGAGTTGCAAGCAGTGCGACGCCAGATGAGCGCAAGGATTGGACCAGAGGCAAGGCATGGGTCTGGGCGGGGCGCATGGGTAACTCTTGGCTTTCAAAGATCGAGAACAAGCAGAGGGCTTTTGGCCCGTGAACAGCACGGCGTCATCTGATCGTGACGGGCATGTTCGGCGGGTGATAGGACGACATCGCGGTGATCGACCTCGCCCTCAAGCACCTGAGTGAGACAGGCGCCGCATACGCCCTCCGAGCAGGAGGTCGGAATACGCAGTCCATGCTGTTCAAGGGCCGCGACGAGGGTTTGATCGGCGGCCACGTCCAGCACAGCCCCCGAACTGGCCAGCTTGACCTGGAAGGGCAGGTTGACGGCGTCGCTGACGGCGGCCTTGAAATATTCCTGATGGATATGATCTTCCGGCCAGCCTGCGGCGGCGGCCCGGTCGCGCACGGCCTCAATCAGGCCGGCCGGGCCGCAGACATAGACGTGGCTGGACGGATCGGCGGCGGCGAACACGCCATCAAGATCGAGATGCTCGCCCTGATCGTTGCGGTAGAGGTGGGCCGCCTGTGCGAAGCCGGAGCTGGTGATGCGCTCGGCAAAGGCCATGCGTCCGGCGGCGCGGGCCGTATAGTGGAGTACGAACGGCGCGCCGATCGCGTCAAGGCGTTCGGCCATGCACAGGATCGGCGTGATGCCGATGCCACCTGCTATCAGCACGACGGGGCCTTCGATATGGGTGAGGTGGAAATGGTTCTTTGGCAGGCTGACATTGAGTATATCGCCGGTTTGCACACGCTCATGCAGACCCTGCGAGCCGCCGCGTGAATCGGGCGTTTTGAGCACGGCGATCAGATAGCGGTGCGTTTCCCTGGGGTCGTTGCACAGGGAATACTGGCGCGTCAGGCCCTGTGCGATCTCAACCTCGATATGCGAACCGGCGCTGAAGGCGGGCAAAGGCCTGCCGTCTGCGGCGGTCAGTTCGAAGCTGACAATATCTTCGGCCTCGACCCTGCGGTTCACGACGCGCAAGGAAAGGCGCGGCGTGGCGGCGGCTTTGGCGGCCTTTTTGCGCAGCCATTTGCGTATATAGGGATTGGCGCCCGTATAGGCCTGAACCGGAACGCAGAAACAGGCAATCACCAGCGCGAGCTGATAAACGATGCCGCCGACCAGACCGGAATGCAGAGCGAGTATATACAGATAGGCCTTGCGTCCGGCCGACACGCCCGTGGCATAGGGCGCGGCCTTGAGCAGATGGCCATCTGCGGCAGCGAAGAACAGATAGGATTTGGCCTCGATATGCGGTGCGCCGCGCTCGATCACCTCGACCTTGAGCGCGCCCTGACCGGGCTTGGGCGGGCTGATGGCCATCCAGGTCATGTCGGGCATATTGGTCCGTACACCGTCATAAAGGGACTGCCACGATGTCATGTGCGCGCCTTTTGGCATGGCCATCTTCGGCGGTTTTGGCGCGTCGGTCGTGGAGTGCGTCGCCCAGGCCAGTGGCAGGCGCGCCCAGTCGAAAGCGATGGGCAGGCCCGTTACGGTCAGCAAGAGCAGTAGCGCCGTGGCCCAGATGCCGATCACCTTGTGCAGGCTCAGTTCGCCCGCCAGCCCCTTGAGGCGCGGATTGAAAACAAGCGCGCCTTTCAGGTCGGCCGGGCGGCGCGGCCACCACAGGATGCCCCCGCCTACGATCAGGATCAGGGCGAAGGCCAGATCGAGAATACCGGCAATCGTGCGGCCATTATGGATGAAACGGAAGCGATGCCAGCCGTCCAGCGTGCCGAAAAAGCCGCCATAGGCATTTTGCTGACCCAGAATTTTCGCCGTGCAGGGATCGACATAGACATAGGTTTTATCTTTGAACAGCACGGCGGTGGAAGTGGCCGCCTCGGCGCGCAGCTCTATGCTGTCGAGGCCCTTGCCGGGATGGGCGTTTCTGGCTCTGGCGATCTGCGTATCGAGGGGCAGGGGACTGGCGCAAACCGAGGCGCGCACAAGATGAGCGTTGAGCTGATCCTCGAAATGGCCGCGCATGACAACGATCCCGCCGGTGACGGCTAGAAAAATCATCGCCAGTCCGGCTGTAAGCCCCACCCATGTATGGAGCCAGGTCAGGGATTTTCGAAAGCGGCTTTGCATAGGGATCGTGTAACCGGCTGGGCTGCGGGGATAAAATAGCCGTGATCCTCCTAAGGCAGGTCGGAAGATCACGGCTCAGTTTGCGTCCGGTCACCGGAGGGGAGCATCCCCTGCGGGCCGGAACGCGGTAAGGGCGGGTTGGCGGGGAGGACGCCAGCCTGCGCAAACCTAGAAGTGCGTTCTCAGTGTCAGTGTCATGGTCTCTGGCTCACCCGGCATGACCGCAATGGCGCTGGAGGCGCTGGCGTAATAGCGGGTATTGAACAGGTTGCTGACCTTCAGGGTGAGATCGACATTGCGGATCGTGTAGTAGAGCGCCAGATCGGTTATCGTATAGGCGGGCATGGTCAGGGTGTCGGTCGAGGCGGCGGTGGGCAGCAGGCCATTGCGGGCGCTGACATAGGAGACGCCCAGTCCAAGGCCCAGACCGTTGAGAGCGCCTTTGGTTATATCGTACCGCGTCCAGATATGGGCGTTGTCCTTGGGCACATTGGGCAGGAGCGCGCCGACCTGATTGGCGATGTTCGACTGGCTGACGATGGAGTCAAGGTGCGAATAGCCAAAGAGGATCTGCCAGTTGGGGATGGGCTGGGCGTTGATCTCCAGTTCCTGACCCTTGGATTCTTCGGCGCCGAGCTGTTCGGCGCAGGTGCCGAGCGGGCAGGTGAAGGTGTTGATCACGTGCTTCTTGCGAATGTCGAAATTGGCCACGGTGAAGCGCAGGCGGTGATCGAACAGGTCGGATTTCACGCCGACCTCGACCGACGCGGCAGTAGTCGGCGTGAAGCTGTACTGGCCGTTGATGTCCTGATTGGAGGCAGGCACCGGCACGAAAGAGGTCGAATAGCTGGCATAGAGCGACCACGATTTGCTGGGCTCGTACACAATCCCGGCCATCGGCAGGGCATCGTGGTTCGAACCGGACTGGGTGGGCACATTCGGCAGCTTCAGCTCGGAAATTGTGAAGTCTTCCTTCGAGTAGCGCGCGCCGATCATCGCCTTTAGCTGCGGGGTGAAGGTGATCAGGTCGGAGATATAGACGCCGAAGGCATTATTGGTCGTCAGGCGGTCATTGAGATTTTGAGGTGTGTTGCTGTTGACCGCAGGATAGGTCGAATAGTCGCGCGCCAGACCATGTTGCGGGTCGAGCACCGATACGGTCAGGGAGTCTGCGCCGGTATTGGGCGCGTTATAGAACTGGGTGCGGTCGAAGTCCGAGGTTTCCTTGCCCCAGTTGACCCCAGTGACCAGCTTATTGGCGATGCCGATAACCTTGAAATCCCACAGAAGGTTGGCGTCGCCGAAGCCGTAGGTGCGCTTGTTGATCTGGCCGCGCACGCGGCGGGTGAGGGTCAGGCCGTTAGCCGAAACCTTGTTGACATCAAGACCGGTCGCGCCGTCTTCGTGATCGACATAGCGATAGCTGAGATTGCCATGCAGACTGGTCGAAAAATCGTGCGTAACGAACAGGCTGGCGGTCGCGCCGCGTTCATACTGGCTGTCGCCCGGCTCCTGATAGGTGGTGTTGATAGGCGCCACATTGGCGATCAGATTACCGGGAGCCACGAGATAGGAATCGTAGTGCGTCTTAGTGCGGCGATATTCAAGCTGCAGCGTCGCACGGGTCTTGCTGCTCATCTCCCAGGTCAGGCTGGGCGCGGCATAGACCGGATATTCGAAATCGTTGTCGCGGAAGCCATGCGTGCTGCCGCCCTGGGCGACGATGCGGTACAGAAGATGCTTATCCGTGCCGGGAACGGGCCCGGTGGAATCGACGGCGATGGCGCCGCCGCCCTGATGGCCGTAACCGGCCAGGCTGGCGTCGCCTGTGGCCTCGATTTCCGTGTGCTGGAAACGCTCCGGCTTCTTGGTGACGATATTGACGAAACCGCCGGGCTGAACCTGGCCGTAGAAGATCGAAGCCGGTCCCTTGACCACCTCAACATGGTCGGTGCCGATGGTGGGCGGTGAGCCGAAACGCACGGTCAGGCCCGGCAAACCATCGGTCATGATGGCGTTGCGATCCGTAGCGGCGGTCTTGAAGCCGCGCAGGGTCATGTCGTAACCCGTATTGCCCGCACGCTGCACGCCTGTCATGTACTTGTAGAGATCCGCCACCTGCGTCACTTCGATGGCGCGCATGAATGAGCCGGAATAGGTAGCCACCGTCATCGGCGTATCCATGACCGGAATTTTCAGCTTGGTGCCAGAACTGGCGTTGCGGTCGAGAAACTTGCCGGTGACGACGACCAGGGTGGTGTCCTTGTCCTTCGATGCATCGTCAGCCGTTGTCGGGGCGGTTGCTCCGGCAGCGGTCTGGCCGGCCGTTTGGGCATGGCCCGTGAGTGGCGGCCACATCAGCGGCGTCGCCAGCCAGGCGCCTATC
>DATMTF010000386.1:0-13353 GCA_035565015.1 Asticcacaulis sp.
AAAGATGGGAAAGACGGGAAAAACGGGAAAGAACGATCAGGACGCCGAGCGGATGCCGGATTGCGTCAGGTCGATCTTGCCGATCAGGGCGTCGTGGCCCAGGATCATGTCGACAGTCTCGCCATCGCTGGCCAGCGGCAGGCGCAGCCAGAAGAGGCTAAGCGCAGGCGCGCCGCGCCACGCCATCGAATGCAGGCCGACATTCGGCTTGCGGTGCGTGACGACGAAGCTCAGATGCTCGGCCCAGTATTGCGCTTCGTCCGCCGTGAAAATCGCATCCAGCGTCTTGCCGGTGATTTCGGCGCCATAGGCGGCGAACAACTCGGTGCCGGCCAGTCTTTGCCGGAAGCACGAGGCGCGATCTTCGGGATCAGGGTCCAGCACATCGATCAGGCTGATGGTTGGCAGGCGCAGTTTAATGGCGGAGGGATCGAAATCGGCGCGCGAGGGCAGACGACCGCGACGGCGCAGGCTTTTCCAGTAGCGGAAAACGGCTTCATGCGCATGCAGCGCCGCCAGCATATCGGAAGCCAAACCCGCCATATGAAGAAAGCGCTACTGCCCCAGCGTAAATATTATACCGAATCACCCGAATTCACCTTCTCTTAACTGGCGATTCCTTGGCAAGCAAAAAAGGGTTAACGCGGCTTTACACCCTGTGCGGAAGCTGTGGATTCTTATGACGGAATCCCGATTATGAAAAAAGCTCCGGGCTTGCGACCGGAGCTTTTCAAATGACAGAAAGTCGATGGCCCTAAGCCTTGGCGCGGCTCTTGCGCGCGACCTGACGCCCGCCCTGACCGAGGCCCATCTGCTTGGCCAGGTCCGAACGCGCCTTGGCGTAGTTCGGCGCGACCATCGGGTAATCCTTCGGCAGATTCCACTTGGCGCGGTATTCTTCCGGGCTCATACCGTACTTGGTGCGCAGGTGGCGCTTCAAAGACTTGAACTTGCGTCCGTCTTCCAGACAGATGATGTAATCAGAAGAAATCGACTTCTTGACAGAAACAGCCGGCTCCTTCGGAGCCTCAACCTTGGTTTCTTCACCTGTCGAAATGGCGTTGAGCGCCTGATATACACTCTGGATCAGCGCGGGCAATTCGCCAGCCGGCACCGAATTGTTGCCGACAAAAGCGGAAACGATGTCCGCCGTCATATCCAGGGTATCGGTTTTATTTTCCATTACGCTTATCCCTTGAGAACCTGAAGCTTTCACTAATCCAGTTGCGGCAAGTGTTCAAGTCTTGATCTCAAAAAAAGCGGTAAGATGGCTGTAATTGCTGATATTTACTTACTTAGAATAGCAAAATGCAGGAGATCAGGACTTCAAATCCTGCGCAAAAGCCAGCATGGCGGCGCGTTCAGGCACGCTCAGCGATTCGTAATCGACATCGACGCCGGAGGCGATCGCGCGCAGCATGGCGTGGGTCAGGGCCGACGACAAAGACCAGTTCCAGTAGCGCAGCACGGTCTGGGCGCGGTCGGTCGCCATGATGTCGTAGGTGACCAGCACATTGGCCAGATCGGGATGCATCCTGCCGCCGTCATCGCGCAACGGGCGGCGCAGCGCCTTCCACAGCGCGCGCAGCGCCTTGCGCGACAGCCCCGTCGCCTTGCACATCACCGCCAGCCCCTCGCCGCCCGGATCGCGCATCAGCTTGGCGCCGGTGGCGGGCTTGAGCCCGGCCATATAGGCGATCTCCTCGGCCAGGGTCCGCGTCATGCCGGTCTTGGCCGCCTCGGCGATAGCGGCTTCCAGCGAGTCGTAAGGGCTTCTGGCGACCGCCTCGCGGTTGCGCTGGCGGCGCTCGATGAATTGCAGCGCCTTGCGCGCCAGCGCATCCTGCCACTTCTCCTTCGCCATCATGGCGAAGACGTCGCTGGCCATGTCCTGCATGATCTCGCGATTGACCGCGAAGCGGGTCAGGATCAGGCGGCGGCATTCGGTATTGGCCCACCAGAACACCACATAGGCCGAGGACGGACGCAATTCCGGACGCTTCAACAACAAAGGGATCAGATGCGCATGCGCCTGACTCAGGGCTGCGATCGCTTCGACGGCGGGCTGGGACAGGCGCGCGCGCATGTTTTTCAGCAGGGTTTCAATGACGGCCGGGCTGCCGCTCTCGACCAGACCTTCCGAGATCAGCGGCGGCAGATCCTTACGCGCGGCCAGCAGCAGGTGGTGCGCCTCGCCGCCATGTTTGACGCAATAGTGCAGATCGGCGTCGCTGAGCGCTTCGCAGTCCTCGATCAGGGGACGCGCCGCCTCCGGCGCGTCGACGATCAGAAGGCGCACCAGCGACCAGGGCGGCTCGGACAGGAGGCTGATGCGGCGCGCGGCGCGCACGCGTTCGGCCAGATCGGCGGCGGCCAGCATCTCGACCAGCAGATCGGAGGTCACCGCGCGCTCAAAGGCGTTGATGCGGCTTTCCGGCAGACAGACCACGTCGGCCAGACGGCGCGTCAGCGTGGTGCGGGCCTGCCGTTTCGGCGGCGATTCACCGGCAGGCGACTGCGCCACGACCTCGCGCTCCGCACCCGTATCGGGCTCGGCGCGGACAGCAGCGGACGCAGCGTGATTCGACATGAGCGCGATCTTGCCCGCCATCCGTTAATCTTTGGTGAGTTTTGATTAACGCCGTAAAAGCGCGCGATGGCGCAAATATAAACCGACTGTTGACGCGTCTTTACAGGTTTTCAAATAAAGCCGTCGACAGATAGCGTTCGGCGAAGGACGGGATAATCGCCACAATGGTCTTGCCCGCATAGTCGTCTTTCGCCGCCAGACGGAAGGCGACTTCCAGCGCCGCGCCGGACGAGATGCCGACCGGCAGACCTTCCAGACTGGCCGATTTGCGCGCCATGGCGAAGGCGGCTTCGCTGGAGACGGTTTCGACGCCGTCGATCACCGCACGGTCGAGAATGGCGGGCACGAAGCCTGCGCCAATGCCCTGAATCTTGTGCGGCCCCGGCTCGCCGCCCGACAGGATGGGCGAGGAGTCCGGTTCGATGGCGATCATCTTCACCGACGGCTTCTTGGCCTTCAGCACCTCGCCGACGCCGGAAATCGTCCCGCCGGTGCCGACGCCGGAGACCACGACATCGACCGCGCCGTCCGTGTCGTTCCAGATTTCCTCAGCGGTCGAGATGCGATGAATATAGGGATTGGCGGCGTTCTCGAACTGGGCCGGAATGATCGCGCCCGGCGTCTGCTCCAACAGTTCCTGCGCGCGGTTGATGGCGCCGCGCATCCCCTTCTCCGCCGGGGTCAGCTCCAGCTTGGCGCCGAGCAGCAGCAGCATCTTGCGGCGCTCGACCGACATCGATTCGGGCATGCACAGAATGCACTTATAGCCCTTGGCGGCCGAGACGAAGGCCAGGGCGATGCCGGTATTGCCGGAGGTCGCCTCGATGATGGTCCCGCCGGGCTTGAGCTTGCCCGCCGCCTCGGCGGCCTCGATCATGGCGATGCCGATGCGGTCCTTGACCGAGGCCAGCGGGTTGAAGAATTCCAGCTTGGCCAGCACGGTGGCTTTTGCGCCCAGGGCTTCAGAAAGTCGCGGCAGCCGCACCAGCGGCGTGTCGCCCATGGTGTCGAGGATCGAATCGAAGATCTTGCCGCGACCGGCGCGGGCGAAACGGGGCGTGTCTGTCATGAGCTGTCTCCGATATAGGTCTTATTATGGAACGGGCGCGTTCGCCGCATGCGGCATAAGGCTTAATCCGCGTTAACGCCTTCTTAAAGGATATTATTACGTCTTGGCTTCAAGTTTAAGGCAAATCACCTCACATTAAAGATAAGCCGCGCTAAACACAGGACCGATATGAACATGGACGATCTGGCCCCCACCCTGGCTCCCACCGATGCGCCGACGCAGGGCCAGACGCCTGAGCCGGACCTTGAAATGGGCGCGCATGAGATAGGCGCGCATGAATTGGCCACGCAACTGGTCGCCAAGCTGTGCCACGACTTCATCTCGCCGGCGGGCGCGATCATTTCCGGCCTCGACCTGCTCGAAGACCCGTCAGCCCAGGATATGCGTCAGGAGGCGCTGAACCTGATCTCGGCCTCGGCGAAGAAGATGGTGACCCTCGTGCATTTCGCACGCGTCGCCTTCGGCGCGGCGACCTCGGCGGAATCGTTCAACGGCGCGCAACTGCAAAAGATTCTCGACGACGTGTTTTCGACCATGCGCGCCGAACTGGTCTTCGACATTCCCGGCGACGAGGTGTTTTCCAAACCCGCCGCGCGCGCCCTGCTCAATCTGGGCCTGATCGCGGGCAATTCCCTGCCGGTCGGCGGCGTGGCGACGCTGAAAGTCGCCCATGAGGACGCCGTCCTGGTTCTGACCGCCGACGCCAGGGGATCGCGCGCGCGTCTCAAGCCCGAAGCCATAGAAGGGCTGAAAGGCCTGCCGCTGGGCGACGGCCTGTCCGGCCAGTGGATTCAGCCGCACTGGCTCTACAGCGTCGTGCATGAGGCCAAGGGACAGCTCGACTTCGTCTCCGAGCCGGATTCTTTAAGCTTTACGATCCGCCTGCCCGCTTAACCGCGCGTTTTTCACGAAAACGCGCCGAACGGTAAGATTTTCAGATTTTGTCAATATCTTGCCAACCCTCTCTTAACCAAACCCCGTGATAGTGAGCCGGAACAGGCCCGCCCGCCGTGTATCTGCGACACGTGTATCTGCGGTCAGGCCTTCCAACGAGCCATTGAGTACGGGGTTGCGCTGTGGACGATCTAATTGCCGAATTCCTGACGGAAACCGCCGAAAGTCTTGAGGTGGTCGATTCCGAACTGGTGAAGTTCGAGGCCAATCCGAACGAGCGCAAGACGCTCGACAATATTTTCCGGCTGGTCCACACCATCAAGGGCACCTGCGGCTTCCTCGGCCTTGGCCGCCTCGAAGCGGTGGCGCATGCGGGCGAGACCCTGCTGGGCCGCTTCCGCGACGGCAAGCTGGAGGTCACGCCCGACGCCGTGACCCTGGTGCTGCATTCGATCGACCGCATCAAGGTGATCCTGGCCGGCCTCGAAGCCACGGGCAACGAACCGGACGGCGACGATCACGACCTGATCGCGCAGCTCGAAGCCATGGCCGAAGGTCAGGCGGTCGATCTGGGCGCCGTGCAGAAGGTCGATGTGCCGGACCGTCCGATCGGCGGCGAGATCGAGCCCGCCGAACTGAACATCCCCGCCCTGTCCACCGCCGCCGCCGCAGAGGCCGCCGCCTCTTTGCAGGCGGGCGACGTCGATCCGGCCACGGGCCGGACCCTGCGCATCGGCGAAGTGTCCGAAGCCGAGCTGGAGGCCGCCTTCGCCGCCGCCGCCGGACCGGATGACGCCCCGGATGACGCTTCCGGCCTGAAACCCGGCGACGTCGATCCGGCGACAGGCCGCGTGCTTCGCCCCGGCGAAGTCTCCGAAGCCGATCTCGAAGCCGCCTTCGCCGCCGCCGAGGCGCCCGACTGGATGGACGAGCCGGCGTCCGAAGCCAAACCCGAACCGGTCGCTGAAAAGGCGCCTGAGCCGGTCAAGGCCGCCGCCACGACGAAATCCGCCCCTGCGCCGAAACCCGAAGCCGCCCCGATGGCGACCGGCGACGATCCGCAGGGCATCGCCACCACCCAGTCGATCCGCGTCTCGGTCGACGTGCTGGAAGGGCTGATGACCCTGGTGTCGGAAATGGTGCTGACGCGCAACCAGCTCTTGCAGATCAGCCGCAATCGCGAAGATTCCGCCTTCGCCACGCCGTTGCAGCGCCTCTCCACCCTGACCGGCGAATTGCAGGACAGCGTGATGAAGACGCGCATGCAGCCGATCGGCGCAGCGTGGAAGAAGCTGCCGCGTCTGGTGCGCGACCTGTCTTACGAACTGGGCAAGAAGATCGACCTCGTCATGGAGGGCGAAGGCACCGAGCTTGACCGTCAGGTGCTGGAGCTGATCCGCGACCCGCTCACCCACATGGTGCGCAACTCCGCCGATCACGGTCTGGAATCGACCGAAGAGCGCGTCCAGCTCGGCAAGCCCGCCAACGGCCAGATCAAGCTGGCGGCCTTCCACGAAGGCGGCTACATCGTCATCCGCATCTCCGACAACGGGCGCGGCCTCAATACGGGCCGCATCCGCGAAAAGATCATCGAAAAGGGCCTGGCTTCGCGCAGCGAAGTCGAGGGGATGAACGATCAGCAGATTCATCGCTTCATCTTCGCCCCCGGCTTCTCGACCGCCGCCAAGGTCACCAACCTGTCAGGCCGCGGCGTCGGCATGGACGTGGTGCGCACCAATATCGAGCAGATCGGCGGCCAGATCGACCTGACCTCGGCATCCGGTCACGGCACGACCTTCACCATCAAGATTCCGCTGACCCTGGCCATCGTCTCGGCCCTGATCGTCGGGGCGGGCGGCCAGAAATTCGCCGTGCCGCAGACCTCGGTGCTGGAACTGGTGCGCACCGGCGCCAATGCCGAACATCGCATCGAAAAGATCAACGAGTCCCTGGTGCTGCGCCTGCGCGAAAAACTGCTGCCGCTGGTCAAGCTGGGGCCGACCCTGCAACTGGAAGCCGCTGTCGATGAGGACGCGACCTTCGTCATGGTCATTCAGGTCGGCGAGCGCCGCTATGGCCTGGTGGTCGCCGATGTGCTCGACACCGAGGAAATCGTCGTCAAGCCGCTGGCCACCATCCTGCGCGATGTCGATGTCTTCTCCGGCGCCACTATTCTGGGCGACGGCAGCGTCGTGCTGATCCTCGACCCGAATGCGCTTTCCGAGCGCGCGGGCAATATGCTGGAGGAAAAGCAGGCCGAGGATGGCGAGGAGGTCGTCGAAGCCGGCGATTCCGCCAAGGTCGCCATGCTCCTGTTCAAGGCCGGAAGCGGCGCGCCCAAGGCGGTCGAGCTGGAGCATATCACCCGCCTCGAACACGTCGAGGTCGAGACAATCGAGCGCATGGACGGACGCGCCGCCCTGCAATATCGCGGCAAGCTGATGCCGATCCTGGGGCTCAACGGCGTTCACGATATTATGAGCGAGGGCATTCAGCCGCTGCTGGTCTTCACCGGCGAAGGCTATGCGATGGGCCTGGCCGTCGATGAGATCGTCGATGTCGTCGAGGACCGTCTGCAGATCGAACTGTCCGCAGACCGTTCCGGCGTGCGCGGCACGGCGGTGGTGTCGGGCCGCGCCTGCGAAATCCTCGATGTCGATTACTACCATCTGCAAGGTCTGGCCGAGCATCAGCGCAAGCCGGGCGCCTCCAGTGAAAGGGCCGTGGCATGAGCCTGCGCGATTATGTGACCCTCCGCGTCGGCGGTCAGTTGTTCGGCGTCGACGCCGCCCGCGTCCACGACGTCTTCCATCCGCGCGGCTTGACGCCCGTGCCTTTGTCGCGTTCGGAAATCGCCGGCGTGCTGAACCTGCGCGGCCGCATCGTCACCGCCGTCTGCGCGCGCCAGCGCCTCGGCTTGCCGCCCCGCCCCGCCGACGCGCCGGAGCCGCTGGCCATCGGGCTTGAGGTGCAGGGCGATTCCTACGGCCTGGTCATCGATTCGGTCGATGAGGTGCTGAAACTGGACGACGAGAAGTTCCACGCCGCGCCCGGCAATCTGCCGCCGCGCTGGAGCGATATTATCGTCGGCGTTTATCAATTGGAAAAGGAACTTCTGATAGTGTTGGATCCGCATACGCTGCTGGACAATTCACATCTGAAGGCGGCCTGATTTTTTGTATCCGAGGGAATAAGCAGGATGAAAACCTGTCTCGTCGTCGATGATAGCCGCGTGATCCGCAAGGTCGCCCGCCGCATCCTGGAAAACCTGTCCTTTGAAGTCTCCGAAGCCGGGGACGGCCTTGAGGCGCTCAAGGCGTGCAAGGAAAAAATGCCCTCGGCCATCCTGCTCGACTGGAACATGCCGGTCATGGACGGCATCACCTTCCTGCGCCAGTTGCGCAAGGAGGATGGCGGCAAGTCGCCGGTCGTGGTGTTCTGCACCACCGAAAACGATCTGGCCCACATTACCGAAGCCCTGACCGAAGGCGCGTCGGAATACATCATGAAGCCTTTTGACGGCGAGATCCTGGAAGCCAAGTTCTCGGAAGTCGGCCTACTCTAACCCTTGTACCGGGCTGTTCCGCATGGCGCTTAATCCGCACACCGCCGCCTCCTTAAGACCGCTGAAGATCATGATCGTCGACGATTCGGCGGTCGTGCGCGGCCTGATCTCGCGCTGGCTCGAACAGGAGCCGGACATGGTTCTGGCGGGTCTGGCCATCGACGGCGCCAAGGGCGTCGAAAAGGTGCGCGAAATCCAGCCGGACGTGCTGATCCTCGACATCGAAATGCCGAATATGGGCGGGCTTGAGGCCCTGCCCAAGCTGCTGGCCGCCAAGCCGGGGCTGAAGGTGCTGATGGCCTCGACCCTGACGACGCGCGGCGCCAATGTCACCATCCGCGCGCTGGAGCTGGGCGCGGCGGACTATATCCCCAAGCCCGATTCGACCCGCATCGGCGGCGCCGACGGCTTCCGCACCGAGCTTCTGACCAAGATTCGCGCGCTTTGCGGCAGGACGCGGCAATGGCCGACGCCGCCGGGCGCCGTCTCGCCTGCGCACGCGCCCGAAAGGCCCGCGACGCTGGAGCGTCCGGCGCATGCGCCATCGGCCTTCACACCCGCCCCGCGTCCGGTCGTCACGCCCGCCGCGCCGGTGGTCTTACGCCCGCGCAGCGTCGGCCCCAAGCGCATCGACGCCCTGTTCGTCGGCGCCTCGACCGGCGGCCCGCCCGCCCTGCGCAACTTCCTGATGGGGCTTGGTCCCGACTGGAAGCTGCCGATCCTGATCGTGCAGCACATGCCCGCCACCTTCACCGCCATCCTGGCCGAACATCTCGACAAGGCCCTGCCGCAGCGCGTGCTTGAGGCCAAGGACGGCATGAACATCGAATCGCGCACCGTCTATATCGCGCCCGGCGACTGGCATATGACCGTCAAAGGCCCGCTCGGCCTGCCGACGATCAAGCTGGACCAGGGGCCGCAGGTCAACTGGTGCCGCCCGGCGGTCGATCCCCTGTTCCGTTCCGCCGCCGAAATCTATGGCCATCACGCGCTCGGCGTCGTGCTGACCGGCATGGGCCACGACGGCCGCGACGGCGCCAGAGCCCTTGTCGACGTCAACGCCAGCGTGCTGGCGCAGGACGAAGCCACCAGCGTCGTCTGGGGCATGCCCGGCGCCGTCGCCGAGGCGGGCCTGGCCGAACTCATCAAACCCATCCCTGCCCTGTCGGCGGCCTGCCAGGCCTTCGCACGAGGAGAACGTCCCCAATGAGCCCTGAAGATATCGACCACCTTGCTTCGACGCTCAAGACGCGCTCCGGCCTGATCCTCGGCGCCGACAAGACCTATCTGATCGAAAGCCGGTTATCGCCCGTCGCCCGTCGCGAAGGCTTCACCAATGTCGCCGCCCTGCTGACCTCCTTACGCGCCAAGCGCGATGAGAAGCTGATGACCGCCGTCACCGACGCGATGACGACCAATGAGACCTTCTTCTTTCGCGACAAGACCCCGTTCGACCAGTTCAAGTCCGACGTTCTGCCCGCCCTGGCCAAATCGCGCCTGAGCGGCGAGATCAAGGTGTGGTGCGCGGCCTGCTCGACCGGTCAGGAGCCCTATTCGCTGGCCATGCTGATGGACGAACTGCGCATCCAGTATCCGCGCGTCACGCTCGACATCCTGGCCACCGACATTTCCGACCGCTGCCTGGAAAAGGCGCAGTCCGGCCTCTACACCCAGTTCGAAGTGCAGCGCGGCCTGCCCATCACCATGATGGTCAAGCATTTCGAGAAGGTCGATGAGATGTGGCGCATCTCGCCCAAGATACGCGCCTCGGTGCGCTACAAGAAGATGAACCTGCTCGACGACCTGCGCATGGTCGGTCGTCAGGACGTGATCTACTGCCGCAATGTGCTGATCTATTTCGATCTGGAGACCAAGAAGCGCGTGCTGGAGCAGATGGCGACGCTCCTGCCCGACGACGGCTATCTGCTGCTCGGCGCAGCGGAGACGGTTCTGGGCATTACCGACGCCTTCAAGCCCATGCCGGGCATGCGCGGCCTGTACGTCAAGAACCAGGCCGTCGCCTCGCCCGCGCGCAGGATTGCTTAAAGCCTGCCCTAACCGCGACCCGCCTTATCCAGCGCGGCGAAGTCCGCGTCGCTGAGCGCAATCTCCGCCGCCGCGACGTTTTCCTCCAGATGCCGGACCTTGCCGGTGCCGGGGATGGGCAGCATGACAGGCGACCGTTTCAGCACCCAGGCCAGGGCGATCTGGCCCGCCGCAGCGTTGTATTTGCGCGCAATCGTATCGACCGCGCCGCCGGGCCGCGCCAGTTCGCCCGCCGCCAGCGGATACCACGGGATGAAGCCGATGCCGTTCGCCTCGCAATAGTCGAGCACGGCCTCGCTCTGACGTTCGACCAGATTGTATTTGTTCTGTACGGTGGCGACCGGAAAGACCTGGCGCGCCGCCTCGATGTCTTCCACCGACACTTCTGACAGGCCCGCATGGCGGATCACGCCGTCGTCCAGCAGGGTCTTCACCGCCGCAAACTGTTCGTCGCGCGCAACCTTCGGATCGATGCGGTGCAGTTGCCACAGGTCGATGCGCTCGACGCCAAGCTGCTCGCGGCTCTTATGCGCCTGCCGGATCAGATAGTCGGGATCGCCGTTCGGAATCCAGATGTTCGGACCTTTGCGCGTCAGCCCGCCCTTGGTCGCGATGACGAGGCCGTCATAGGGATGCAGCGCCTCACGGATCAGTTGCTCGGACACGTCCGGCCCGTAGGAGTCCGCCGTGTCGATGAAATCGACCCCCAGCTCCGGCAGGCGCTTCAAGGTGCGGATCGCCTCGGCCCGATCGTGCGGCGGCCCCCAGACGCCCGGCCCGGTGATGCGCATGGCGCCGTAGCCGAGGCGATGCACGGTCAGATCGCCGCCGATTGCGAAGGTTCCCGATACCGATGCGTTCATAATGATGCTCCTGTCTTGCTGTCGCCCAGCCTGCCCCCTTAAATAGGCGCGAACCGGCGGCGTAACACCCGCCCGCATACAGAAAAGACGTCATGTACGGACATCGCGACTATATCATCTGGCTGTTCTGGGTCGGCGGCAGCGAACTGGCCGCCTTTCTGGCCTGCCTGTGGGCGCGATCGCGCGGCGGACGCAGCGAACAGATCTATGCGGGCATTATGGGCAGCGGCTGGATTTTAAGCGCCGTGGTCCAAAGCGGGAATCACGGCCCCAATATCGCTTTCGTCCTGCTCGATGTCGCAACCCTAATCGGCTTTTTGCTGTTAAGCCTGTACGACCGCCGCCTCTGGATCGCCTTCGCCGCCGCCTGCCAAATCAATGAGGTCGTCACAGTTTTCGTTGGCAAGGCGATCCATCTGAACGGCTACGCCTATGTCACCATGCTGGGCATATGGGCGGGCTGGGCGCAGATTCTGTGCCTGTTGATCGGCATGATCCAGTACGAGCGCAGATTAAAGCGGCTTAGGCCCGTTCCTTCGTCCGCAGGAATTTCACCTCCGGGAAGCGCTCCGCCACATAGTTGATCTCCCAGCCGGACTTACCCAGAAACACCGGCGCCTCATCGATATCGGCGCCCATCTGCGCGCGGTACTTGCCCGCGAAGTCCTCGATCTTGGCCGCCTCGCCCCCCAGCCAGCGCGCCTCGGCGTAAGGCGACGGCTCGAACTGGCACTCCAGCCCGTATTCATTGGCCAGCCGGTCGGCCATGACCTCGAACTGAAGCTGGCCCACCGCCCCGACGATGAAGTCCGCCCCGATCGACGGACGGAACAGTTGCGTCACCCCCTCCTCGGCCAGCGATTCCAGCGCCTTTTTCAGGTGCTTGGCCTTGAGCGGATCCTTGACGCGCACCCGTTGCAGGATTTCCGGCGCGAAGTTCGGCAGACCCGCAAAGCGCACCAGTCCGCTTTCCGACAAAGAATCCCCGACACGCAGCACGCCGTGGTTCGGAATGCCGATCACATCGCCGCCAAAGGCGTTTTCGGCCAGTTCGCGGTCCGAGGCGAAGAACATGATCGGCGCATTGACCGAAATCTGCTTGCCGGTGTTCTGAACTTTGAGCTTCATGCCGCGCGTGAACTTGCCGGAGGTCAGTTTCAGCATGGCGATGCGGTCGCGGTGGTTCGGGTCCATATTGGCCTGCACCTTGAACACAAAGCCGGTGACTTCCTTTTCGGTCGGCTCGATTTCAGCCTCGGTCCCGCCGCGCGTGGCTTCGATCGTCTTCGGCGCGGGCGCGTAAGATGCAATGGCGGCCAGAAGCTGGTTGACGCCGTAATGGCGCAGGGCCGAGCCGAAAATCACCGGCGTCATATGGCCTTCGAGGAAGCTTTCGACGTCGAACGGCTTGAAGCCCGCCGAGATCAGCTCCGCCGTTTCCTGCAATTCGTCGCTTTCCGCGGCGTCGAGCCAGCCCTTCGTCACCGCCTCGTTCAATGAGGCCGGACCGTCATGGCCCTGATCGTACTCCGCGCCCGACTCGCGGCGCGTGAACGGATAGAATTGCCCCGACGACAATTCGACCATGCCCCGGAAACGGTTGCCGGACCCGGCGGGCCAGTAGAGCGGCGACGGGTCCAGTTGCAGCTTGGCCGCCACCTCGTCGAGCAGGGCCAGCGGGTCTTCGGCCTCGCGGTCCATCTTGTTGATGAAGGTGATGATCGGAATGTCGCGCAGGCGGCACACCTCGAACAGTTTGAGCGTCTGCGGCTCGATGCCCTTGGCGGCGTCCAGCACCATGATGGCCGCATCTGCGGCGGTCAGGGTGCGGTAGGTGTCTTCGGAAAAGTCTTCGTGGCCCGGCGTGTCCAGCAGGTTGAACATCTTGTCGTCATGCTCGAAGGTCATGACCGAGGACGAGACCGAAATGCCGCGCTCGCGCTCGATCTTCATCCAGTCCGAGCGCGTGCGCCGGTTCTCGCCGCGCGCCCGCACCTGACCGGCGGCCCGGATCGACCCGCCTGCCAGCAGCAGATGCTCGGTCAGGGTCGTCTTACCGGCGTCCGGGTGCGAGATAATGGCGAAGGTGCGCCGCCGCGGCGCTTCGGTCTCAGGCGTGTTGCTCATGGCCGCAGCCGATAAGGCCTCGCCGGGTAAAAGTCAAAGGGCGGCGGACGCGCCACGGCGGATTTAGAAGGCGTATATATGCCGGAACAGACAGCCTGCGAAACGAAGGCGGCCAACATTCTCAAGGCTGAATTGAAACGGAGGGGCGTTACTTACGCGCAGCTTATGGAACGGCCCGCTGCAATCGAGATTGATGAGG
>DATMTF010000387.1:0-6470 GCA_035565015.1 Asticcacaulis sp.
TTACCGTCAGGCGATTTTTGCAGCGCGTTCGGTTTCCGCCTTTTCCGGCAGCAGCAGCTTTTTGATGTTGCGCGCGGCCTGGCGGATGCGGTGTTCATTCTCGACCAGGCCGATGCGCACATAGCCTTCGCCATATTCGCCGAAGCCCAGACCCGGCGCGACGGCGACGTGCGCCTCCTCGATCAGCATCTTGGCGAACTCCATCGAGCCCATATCGGCGAACCTGTCCGGGATTTTCGCCCAGGCGAACATCGAGGCCGGGGGCGGCGGAATGTCCCAGCCCGCGCGCTTCATCGACTCGATCAGCACGTCGCGGCGCGACTTGTAGGTGTTGCGGATCTCCTCGACATTGTCCTGCGGGCCGTTGAGGGCGGCGGCGGCGGCGACCTGAATCGGCGTGAAGCCGCCATAGTCGAGATAGGACTTGACCCGCGCCAGCGCGGCGCAGATCTCGGCATTGCCGACCACCATGCCGACGCGCCAGCCCGCCATCGCATAGGTCTTGGACAGGGAGTTGATCTCGACGCTGCGTTCGATGGCGCCTTCGACCTGCAACAGGGACGGCGGCGGATTGTCGTCGAAATAGATTTCCGAATAGGCGATGTCGGAAAGCACGATCAGGTCGTGCTTCTTGGCCAGGCGGATGACCTCTTTATAGAAGTCGAGATCGACCCACTGCGCCGTCGGGTTGGACGGATAGGAGACGATCATCACCGACGGGGTCGGCACCGAATGCTTGACCGCCTTGTCGATGCCCGACAGATATTGCTCCGGCGACAGGGCCGGGACGTGGCGGATCACCCCGCCCGCCATCAGGAAGCCGAAGGCGTGGATCGGATAGGCCGGGTTCGGGCAGATGACCGTGTCGCCCGGCGCGGTGATCGCCATGGCCAGATTGGCGAAACCTTCCTTGGAGCCGAGCGTGGCGACGACCTGGGTGTCGGGATTGAGCTTGACGCCGTAGCGGCGGTCGTAATAGCCGGCCATCGCCTTGCGCAGGCCCTGCACGCCCTTGGACACCGAATAGCCGTGCGATTTCGGCTTCTGCACCGTCTCGACCAGCTTATCGACGATGTGCGGCGCGGTCGGCATGTCGGGATTGCCCATGCCGAAGTCGATCACGTCCACGCCCTGTGCGCGCAGCCTTGCCTTCACCTTGTTGACTTCTTCGAAGACATAGGGCGGGAGGCGGCGGATGCGATAAAAGTCGCGCATGGCGATAACTGGACCAGAAAAAAGGTGGGTGGGAAGCGCCATATGGCGCATCCGGGGCAGTTTGTCATCCCCCTGCGCGCAAAATTTTCGGGCGGGTGCGCGAATGTTTCGGAAATTTTTGCGTCAGTCGGGAGATTTGCCTAATTTTTGCGCTCGACATGGCGGCGCAGGGCCTCAAGCCGCACGTCCCAGGCCGCCGACAGGGCGTCGAGCTGGCAGCGGGCCAATTGCAGGGCCTCCGGTTGCAGGCGCCACAGGCTTTCGCGGCCTTGCCGTTCGCAGGCCGCGAGACCTGCGGCCTGCATGGTGTTGAGATGTTTGGCGACGGCCTGACGGCTCATGCCCGTCCCTTCGGTCAGGCGCACCAAAGAGGCCGGGCCGTCGCGCAGGCGCTGCGCCAGATGCAGGCGGGTGGCGTCGCCTAAAGCCGCGAAAATCTCGGCCTCAGCCACGCGCCAGCCATCCGGCGATCAGGCGCATCTGCGCGGTCCAGCCGCCGTCATTGGCGGTGAAGGCGGCGGCGCGGCGCGCTTGCGGGATCAGCTCGAAGCCGGTTTCGGTCAGGGTCAGGCGCACGCCGTCATCGACCTCCTCCAGCGCGAAGGTCACGGTGGTCATCGGCTCATTATCATAGTCGGCGTTCGGGTCGATGGCGAACGGATGCCATTGGAAGGCGAAGCGCTGCATCGGATCGAGCGCGACGATGCGTAAGGAAAAGCGCTTGCCGACATGCGGTTCCTGACGTTTGGCGACCTCCGGATCGACGACGGTGGGGGCGATGGCGCCGGTGATGGCCTCTCCCGGCACGAAGGCCAGCCGGTCGAAGCGCAGGCCGAACCACTGGCCGAACTCGGACGGATCGGAAATCGCGCGCCAGACGCGCGGCAGGCTGGCCTTGAGCGTGGTCTGTTTGACGATGGCGGTCGCGGTATTGGCGTCGGACATGGCGGTCTCCTTTGCGGGCGAGCCTAGGCCGGATGGGCGTAATTGGCAACCATAAAGTTGCGTATTAATTCGCGTCACGGATGAACGCAGATGTATGTCCCGATCAAGGCGCGTTCAGATAGGCTTAACCATACTGCCGGGCGTCGTCTGTTGGACATAAGGAGATACGCCATGATCAAGCTGTTCGTTCCCGCCGCCCTCGCCGGCGCCGCGTTTCTGGGACTGAGCGTTTCTGCGCAGGCCGCTGACTGTTCGGTCAGGCCGGTGCATAAGCCGGTCGCACACAAGACGATTCATAAAGCGCCCGCCAGGAAGGCCGTCGTGAAAAAGGTCGTGCATAGGACCGTCATCCGCAAGGCCGGGGTCGGCTGCGGTTGCGGCGTTCCAGAGCGTGATACGGTCCGCCATCCGGTCATCATGCGCCCGGACGGCGCCTACTTTATTGACGGCGTTCCCCAGGCGCGTCGTGTCGAGGTTCGCGAGATTGTGGTGACGCCGATGCGGCATCAACGCTACCGCCATCATCACCATCCGCGCTGGTAAGCAGCGCCCCCTACTCCACCGTCACCGACTTGGCGAGGTTGCGGGGTTGGTCGACGTCTGTGCCTTTATGGACGGCGGTGTGGTAGGCGAGGAGCTGGATCGGCACGGCATAGACCAGCGGCGCGATGAAGCTGTGGCAGGCCGGGGCCTTGATGATTTTCAAGGATTTGGCGGCGTCGCCGGACAGGGTTGGGGCCTTGTGCGGGGCGTCCGTGATCATGACGACGCGACCGCCGCGCGCGGCGACCTCCTGCACGTTGGAGGCGGTTTTCTCGAACAGTTCGTCGTCCGGGGCGATCACCACCACCGGCGTGTTTTCGTCGATCAGCGCGATCGGCCCGTGCTTAAGCTCGCCCGCCGCATAGCCTTCGGCGTGGATATAGCTGATCTCCTTCAGCTTGAGCGCGCCTTCCAGCGCCAGAGGGAACATGTCGCCGCGGCCCAGATAGATGACATCGCGCGCCTTCGACAGATCGAAGGTCATGCGCGCCACGTCCGGGTCCATATGCAGGGCTTCGGCCAGCAGGCCGGGCGCTTCAAGCAGTTGCTGCACGTAAAAGGCTTCATCCGCCGGGGCGATGCGGCCACGCTGCGCCGCCGCCGCCACGACCAGGGCCAGCAGGGCCGAAAGCTGGGCGGTGAAGGCCTTGGTCGAGGCGACGCCGATCTCAGGTCCGGCATGGGTCGGCCACATCAGGTCGGCTTCGCGCGCCATGGTCGAGCTGTGAACATTGACGAGGGCGGCGGTCTTTAAGCCCTGCGCCTTGCACCAGCGCAGCGCCGCCAGCGTGTCCGCCGTCTCGCCCGACTGCGACACCGCCACCGCCAGGGTTCCCGGCGTCATGGCCGGGCTGCGGTAGCGGAATTCCGACGCGACTTCGACATCGACCGGCAGGCCCGCCAGCTTTTCAAACGCATAGCGCGCGATTGCGCCCGCATAATAGGCGGTGCCGCAGGCGATGATTTGCAGGCGGCTGACCTGCGCGAAGTCGATTCCGGCCTTGATGTCGGCGCGCACCGCGCCCGCCACCGGGTCGAGATAGGCCGACAGGGTGCGCTGCGTGCTTTCGGGCTGCTCATGCACCTCCTTTTCCATGAAGTGCCGGTAGGAACCTTTTTCGACCAGAGCCGCCGAGGCCGAGACGGTCGTGACCGGACGGTGGACCAGATCGCCATTGGCCTCATGGATTTCCGCGCCGGTGCGGGTGACTGCCACCCAGTCGCCTTCTTCGAGGTAGGTGACGCGTTGTGTAAACGGCCCGACTGCCAGCGCGTCGGAGCCGAGGAACATCTCGTTCTCCCCCCAGCCGACCACCAGAGGCGAGCCGCGGCGCGCGCCGAGGATCATCTCGTCCTCGCCGCGGATCAGGATGGCCAGCGCATAGGCGCCGTGGAGCTGGTCCAGCACGGATTGGAACGCGGCGCGCGGGGCTTGCATTTCCAGCGCGTCATTGAGCAGGTGGGCGATGACCTCGGTGTCGGTGTCGGACTCAAAGACGTGGCCCCTCGCCTGCAAACCGGCCTTCAGTTCGGCGTAGTTTTCGATAATGCCGTTGTGAACCAGGGTGACTGCGCCATAGGCGTGCGGGTGGGCGTTGCGCACGCTCGGCGCGCCGTGGGTGGCCCAGCGGGTGTGGCCGATGCCGACCTGGCCGTTAAGCGGTTCGTCATGCAGGACGGCGTCGAGATTGCGGATCTTGCCCTCGGCGCGGCGGCGTTCGACGCCCGTAGGCGTCGCCACCGCGATGCCGGCGGAGTCGTAGCCGCGATATTCGAGGCGGCGCAAGGACTCCAGCAGGCGCGGCGCGACAGGTTCCTGACCGATAATACCGATGATTCCGCACATGCCGGGGCTTCCTCTCGCTTTGAAACGTCAAATTTGCGCTATTCAAATAGCATACCAATTTTTCAATTGCTATAAATTGACGTTACAATTCATGGCGAACATGATCGGATTTCGTCAGAATTTTTCGTCGAAAGCACGAATTGGGCCGCATTTGCAACATAATAAATGCAAAATTAACGCTAATTGGTCCGAAGGCCGCAACAAAGCGCAATAGAATATTTGCAAATATCTGCTAAAGCGCTTATTTTGCGCGTCATCAAACGCAACAGGATATTTCCGCCATGAGCGAAACCAAATGGGATCGGCTGCAGAACGCGATGAGCGCATCGGGCGTCTCGATCAAGGATGTGGCCGACGCGGCGGGCGTCGCGCAGTCGAGTCTGTTCCGCGCGCTGAACGGTTCGACCAAGGCGCCGCGCCCGGAGACGGTCGATAAGCTGGAGGCCGCCTTTATCGCCCTGGCCACCGGCAAGATGAACGAGTTTCGTCAGGCCCTGTCGCTTTACGGCTATAACCCGATCCGCAACCGCAATGAAGAAATGGCTTCGCATATGTCCGCGATGAACAAGACGCGCAAATATTTCGGCACCGACGGCATCAGAGGTCGCGCCAACACCTTTCCGATGACCGCCGAGGTCGCCTATCGCGTCGGCATGGCGGCGGGCAAGATGTTCATGTCCGATTCCGACCGCCGCCATCTGGTGGTGATCGGCAAGGATACGCGCCTGTCCGGCTATATGATCGAACCGGCTCTGGTGGCGGGTTTTACCTCGGTCGGCATGGATGTGCGCCTGTTCGGGCCTTTGCCGACGCCGGGCGTGGCGATGATGACGCGCTCGATGCGCGCCGATCTGGGCGTGATGATCTCGGCCTCGCACAACGGGTTCGCCGACAATGGGATTAAATTGTTCGGGCCGGACGGTTACAAGCTGTCCGACGAGGTCGAGCTGGCCATCGAGGCGCGCATGGACGGCAATATCCTTGAGGGGATCGCCGAGGCGCATAAGCTGGGCCGCGTGCAGCGGGTCGATGACGCGCAATGGCGCTATGTCGAGATCGCCAAGGCGACTTTTCCGCGTCATCTGACGCTGGCGGGTCTGCGCGTGGTGGTCGATTGCGCCAATGGCGCGGCGTATAAGGTCGCGCCTTTGGCGCTGTATGAGCTGGGCGCGGAGGTGTTTCCGATCGGGGTGACGCCGGACGGCATCAATATCAACGAAAAGTGCGGCTCGACCCAGCCGCAGGCGATGGCGCAGAAGGTGCGCGAACTGCGCGCCGATATCGGCATTGCGCTGGACGGCGACGCCGACCGGGTGGTGATCTGCGATGAGCATGGCAATCTGGTCGATGGCGATCAGATCATGGCGATCATCGCCTCATCGCTGGCGCGTAAAGGTTTGCTCAAGGGCGGCGGTCTGGTGGCGACGGTGATGTCCAATCTGGGGCTGGAGCGGTTTCTGGCCAGGCAGGGCCTGGCTTTGGAGCGCACCAAGGTCGGCGACCGCTATGTGATGGAGCGGATGCGTGAGGGCGGCTTCAACATCGGCGGCGAGCAGTCGGGGCATGTGATCCTGAGCGACTATGCGACGACCGGCGACGGGTTGATTGCGGCGCTTCAGGTGCTGGCCGAGCGGGTGGAGACGGGCAAGCCGATGAGCGAGCTGGGCAGGCAGTTTTCGACCGTGCCGCAGCTTCTGAAAAATGTGAAATATTCCGGATCGAGCCCGATGGAGCGCGATGAGGTCAAGGCGGCGATCAGGGCGGGCGAGGAGAAGCTGAACGGATCGGGCCGGGTGCTGGTGCGGGCGTCGGGGACCGAGCCGCTGATCCGGGTGATGGCCGAGGGGGATGATGCGGGGTTGGTCAAGGCGGTGGTTGAGGAGATTGCGGGAGTGATGGCGGGGTAAGAGCCGCCTCAAGT
>DATMTF010000388.1:0-4003 GCA_035565015.1 Asticcacaulis sp.
TTGACCCCCAGTCAAGTGCGCTACCAGGCTGCGCCACGCTCCGTCCATGTCCTGAATAGGCGGAACCGCCCTGTCAGGAGACGCGGCTTATAGAGTCGAAAACGAACAGCCGCAATCCCCAAAAGCTCACTCTTGCGAGAATTTCCCCCGATTTGTGTCTCGCCCGATGGAGCGGCCCAGAGTCGCTTGCGCCTCATCGAGTTGCCGCGCGATATCAAGGAAGCGCGCCCGCACCTCGTCGGTGATCATCGGCCCGCCATGCTCAGAATCGAACACCGGCTGCACGACCCCGGCGGCGTTTTCCACCGCGATCTCGTCCTCGCTGACCAGACCTTGCTCAGTCGGCAGGACCGCCGCGCCATGCGCGCCCAAAATCGCCTTCTGGCCTTGATCCTTGAACAGCTTCTGCACGCCGCGAATTGTATAGCCGCGATCATAGAGTAGCGTCTTCACGCCGGTCAGCAGCTCAATATCCTGCGGGCGGTAAAATCGGCGTCCGCCCGCGCGCTTGGTCGGGCGGATGAAGGTGAACTTGGTTTCCCAAAAACGCAGCACATGCTGCGGCACGCCCAGAACATCGGCGGTCTCGGATATGGTCCGTAAGGCTAAAGGCCCCTTGCTCACCGCAGTTTACGCTCCTGACTAGCTTTCCGCGCCCGCATCGACGCGAGACTTGACGATCTGCGACGCACGGAACGAGATCACCTTGCGCGGATCGATGGCGGCGGGCTTGCCGGTTTTGGGGTTGCGCCCGACGCGTGCGTTCTTGTCCCGCACCTGAAATACGCCGAAGCCCGACAGCTTGACCGTTTCGCCGCGCTCCAGCGCCTCGACCATCAGGTCCAGAGTGCGTTCAACGATGGCGGCGCATTCCTGTCGCGGCAGACCCAGTTCGTTATGGACGTCCTCAAACAATTCCGCGCGCGTCAAGGTCTGCGATTTCATGGTGTTAGCGCCCCATTCTTGCTATAGCAGAGTCTTAACATGCCGCAAATCCGCCTTGTCGTCAAAGGCTTATTCACAAGAGTTGAGAAGGCGCCCGTTATAGCCGGATCGCCGCGGCGCCCCAGGTCAGGCCGCCGCCCAGCGCCTCGATCAGCACCAGATCGCCCGGCTTGACGCGCCCGTCGCGCACCCCCTCATACCAGGCCAGCGGAATCGACGCCGCCGAGGTGTTAGCGTGCAGGGCCACGGTCGAAATCACCTTATGCTCATCAAGCCCAAGATGATGCGCGATTCCGTTCAGTATACGCTGATTGGCCTGATGCGGGATGAACCAATCGACATCCTCGATCTTCAGATCGGCCTTGGCGATGGCGGCCTCGATGGCCTGAGAAATCTTCTGCACCGCCTGCTTGAAGACCTGATTGCCCTGCATTTTGATTTTGCCGATGCGGTTATCGCTCTCGAACACGCCGCCGGAGACATATAGAAGATCGGTTTTGGAGCCGTCGCAGCGCAGGTCGAAGCCCAATATGCCGCGATCCGCCGTCGTCCCCTCGCCTTCGACCGGCTCCAGCACCACCGCCCCGGCGCCGTCGCCGAACAGGATGCAGGTCGAGCGGTCGGAAAAGTCGAGCAGCCGCGTCATCGCCTCGGCGCCGATCACCAGCACGCATCTGGCCAGCCCCCGCGCCACGAAACCGTCGGCGACGCTCAAGGCATAGACAAAACCCGAACACACCGCCTGCACATCAAAGGCCGGGCAGACGGGCGCGCCAATCTTCTGCTGCACCAGCGATGCGGTCGAGGGAAACGGCATATCGGGCGTAGTGGTGGCGACCACAATCATATCGACGTCGGCGGCGGTCTTCCCGGCGGCGGCCAGCGCTACCTTCGCAGCCTCTGCGGCGAGATCTGACGTCGTCTGCCCTTCGGCGACGCGATGGCGCTGGCGGATGCCGGTCAACTCGACGATCTTGGCGTCGGACGTATCGACCAGCTTCTCAAAATCCGTATTGGGCATCACCGTTTCGGGCAGATAGCCACCCACGCCCGTGACCGCTGATCTCAACACACGCATAGTTTAGTTTACCTTGTTACCCGTCGCGGCGTCCGCCATCTCGGCGGGCTTGGCCTCTATATTTGTATCCTGGCCGGTTACAGCAAGTCCGTCCGCCGCGTCAATTTCGAGACTGCGCGTCAACAGGGCCAGCGAGCTTTCCAGATCGCGCGCATAACGGCTGCCGGCCAGCGACGCGGCCACGCCGATGGCGTTGGCGTAGGCCTTCGCATCGGCGCCGCCGTGGCTCTTGATCACAATGCCGTTCAGCCCCAGCAGCGGACCGCCGTTCGAGGCGCCCGGATCGACTTTTTTCGCCATCGCCTTCAACGCGGGCGCCGCCAGCAGCGCGCCCAGCATAGCCAGGGGCGAAGATTTCAGCGCCTCGCGCAACAGGGTGCGGATAAAGCGCGCCGTACCTTCCGCGGTCTTGAGCGCCACATTGCCGGTGAAGCCGTCCGTCACCACGACATCGACCAGACCGGTGCAGAGATCGGTGCCTTCGACAAAGCCGTGATAGTCGAGCCCGAACGGGTTGTCGCGCAGCAGCCGGTGCGCCTCGCGCACCTCCTCATGGCCCTTCACATCCTCCGAGCCGATATTCAACAAGCCGATTTTCGGTTTATCGACGCCCTTGACCGCACGATGAAAGGCCGCCCCCATCATGGCGAATTCGATCAGTTGCCGCGCGTCCGAGGTGACATTGGCCCCGACGTCCAGCACGGTCGAATGCCCGCCCCTGGCGTTCGGCCACAGACAACCGATGGCCGGACGCTCCAGATCGTCGGTGATCATTTTGAGGATCATTTTCGACAGCGCCATCAGCGCGCCGGTATTGCCCGCCGACACCGCCGCCTTCGCCTCGCCCGCCTTGACAGCATTGATGGCGTTGGCCAGGCTGGTGTTGCGCCGTCGGATCGCCTGAGCGGGCTTTTCATCCATGGCGATGCACTGGTCGGTCTCGACCACCACCGCGCGCGCCTTCAACGCCGCATGGCGCGACAACGCCGGATTGATCAGCACCGGATCGCCATGCAACTGGAAGAACAGGTCGGGGCGCTGTTGCAGCGCAAGCGCCGCGCCTGCCACCGTCACCGCCGGACCGTGATCGCCGCCCATGGCGTCAATGGCGATCACCAGAGCGTCCTTGGGCATAAGGCTGGCGGGCTGAGTTTCAGAACGTGTCAAGCTTGGGAGTCCCATAAAGCCTATCGCGGCGCCGCAGCCGCATGGCGGCGAAGGCGCAAGCGTCGGACGATAGCGTCAGATCGCAACTATGCAAGTTTTATTGCGGTTCAATCCTCGCCTTTCGGCGCGGTCTTCAGTTTGGCCAGCGCGGCGAAGGGCGACGGTTCAGGCAGGCTTTCCGGCTCCTCGAACACCACGCCAGGCTTGCGCGCGAACGGATCGTAAGCCTCGCCAAGCGCCTCGATCACATATTGGCCCAGGTCGATCTGGCCGTTCTCGATCACGTCCGGCTCGTTCAGATCCTCCAGCGAGAATTCGCGCGCGCCGATGTCGGCGACCTCGCCACCCAGCCGCGAACGCTCGATGCAGTCCAGGCTCAGCTCGCCGGAAATCGCATGGCTGAACGGCTCCAGGCTGACGCCGCATTCTTGCGTGACCTCGCCTTCAAGGCTCAGATCGACATGCACGACCGGCTTCGGTCCCGCCGCCGCGCGCGTAACGATGTGGGCAGTCAGGGCGTCGAGCGAAACCATGCCAAAGCCCTGCGCGATCGTCTGACGCCGGGCCGCGTCGGCGACCAGATCGAGCTTTAGTCCGCGCAGCGCCGCGTCGAAGCGCACCTTATGCGGCCAGAGGCCCTCGTCCGTATCCTGTGTCATCGTAAACTCTCTCTACTCAGCGGCGACCTTCAGCGCCGCCGGAATCGGCCAATTCAGCCGACCCGTCATAATTTCATCGACGCGCAACGCCGCATGCGTCGCGCGCGCATAGGCCGCAAAGGCGGCGGCGGGAACGTCCGTGACGGACTCGCCC
>DATMTF010000389.1:0-2020 GCA_035565015.1 Asticcacaulis sp.
GCTGAAGTAAAATTGCTTTAGCTGCTCTTCAATAGGTTAAATTTGAGTCTCATTGAGCGGTAGCCCCTTGACTCATTCATAACCAACGCGCTATGTATAACCCATGAGTTATGAATCTCCCCAAACCGACGCCATTTTCAAAGCCCTGTCCGATCCGACGCGGCGGGGCATTTTCGAGCGCCTGTGCCGCGAGGGCGAGCAGACGGTGGTGGCGCTGACCCGCCATGCCGGGATTTCGCAGCCCGCCGTCTCCAAGCATCTGGCGGCGCTGAAACTGGCTGGGTTGGTGACGGATCGCCCCGACGGGCGCCAGACCCATTACAGCGCCCGGCCCGCCGCGCTCGGCCCCTTGCGCGACTGGACCGTCGAGATGGCCGCCTTCTGGCGGGGCCGCTTCGACAAGCTCGATAATCTCCTCAACAGGATGGACCAATGACCGACGCCGCCGAACTCCAGACCGTCGCCATCGAGCGCGACTTCGCCCATCCGCCGCATAAGCTGTGGCGCGCCCTGACTCAGCCGCACCTGATCCGCGAATGGCTGATGGACAACGATTTCGCCCCTGAGGTCGGCCATCATTTCAAGCTGCGCGGCGAATGGGGCGGCGTCCTCGACTGCGAAGTGCTGCTGATCGAGCCGGAGCGCAGCCTGTCCTACACCTGGGATTTCAACAGCGACGACCCGGCCTATGCGCTCAAAAGCGTGGTCACCTTCACCCTGACCCCGACCGAAACCGGCGCGCGCCTGCGTATGGAGCAGTCCGGCTTCCGTCCCGATCAGAAGCAGGCCATCGGCGGCGCGAAATACGGCTGGGCGCAGTTCTTCGACAAGCTGGATCAGGTGGCCGCGCAATGACCTTCGACCAGACCATCCGCACGACGCACCGCTGGCTGTCCATCGTCTTCACCGTGGCGGCCCTGATCAATATCGCCGCCGTCATCATGCAGGTTCAGGCGCAATGGATCGGTCTTCTGGCCGCCGTTCCGCTGATTCCGATGCTGATTACCGGCCTCTACATGTTTTTCCAGCCGTACCTGCGCCGCAAAACCAGACCAGACCAGATCTGATCAGTGCGCGGCCTTGGCGGCGCCCAGTTTCGTCATGCCTTTCAGGCCGCCCAGCACGCCGATCATGCCATAGGCGAAGACATAGAGCAGGAACAGATCGACCACCGCGCCGATATGGCTGAGATCGGGCCAGCGCGCATAGCCGTGGTTCATCACGACCGGCAGGAAGATCTGAAACGCCAGCACGACCACGACCGCCAGCAGCGCCTTGAGCCCCAGCCGGTCGGCCTTGGGCTGGAACAGGCCGATCAGGATCGCTGCGATCAGCACCGGCAGCGGATTGAGCGTGGATAAGGCGTTGCTGAAACCGTCGCTGACGCCGGTGAAGAAATGCCAGATATCATTCATGCTGGTCCCTTTTTTAAGATGGAGGTTTTGGGGGGGAAGCACGCAACAAAAACGGCGCGAGGGGACGCGCCGTTCGACTTTGGTTAATGAATTATCAAAAAGCGATGCGGAAGGTAGCCGCTTATCGTCCGGTCGAGCCGAAACCGCCTTCGCCGCGCGTTGTGATCTCTAAACCGTCGGTCTGTTGCCAGACGATGCGCGCATGCCGCGCCACGATCATCTGCGCGATGCGGTCGCCGCGCCGGATAACGAAATCTTCTGCGCCGAGATTGATCAGGATCACGCCGACCTCGCCGCGATAATCGCTGTCGACCGTGCCGGGCGAGTTCAGGCAGGTGACGCCGAATTTCAGCGCCAGACCGGAGCGCGGACGCACCTGCACCTCATAGCCCTGCGGCACGGCCATCTTTAGCCCGGTCGGCACCAGAGCGCGACCGAGCGGCTTGAGCGTCAATTCCTCGCCTTCGGGGATCGCCGCGCGCAGGTCGAGCCCCGCCGATCCGTCCGTCTCATAGGCGGGCAGGGACAGGCCGACGGCGTGCGGCAATTGCACGACATAGGCGGTGACGTCCGGCTGGGCGGGGGTTTGCGGCGTGGGTGGGATG
>DATMTF010000390.1:0-2922 GCA_035565015.1 Asticcacaulis sp.
CAGCAAGACCGCCGCCATCCAGCCGGAGGTTCCCCCACCAACGATGACGATTTTTGAAATGGGCTTCATCCGTCCATCCCTTGCGATAGTGATGATGCAACCGGCGGATGGCGCGGGAGAAGCTGCGCCATCCGCCAGGCATCTGGCGGCGAACTACTGAAACTTGTAGTTGACGCCGAAGATGATCGTCGAGCCGTAGGTGTCGTAGGTCTCCGGCAGGAAGGCGCCATTCGACGTCTCCGTGCCTGTGCGCGTCTCATAAGGCGAATTGGCGAGGTTGTAGGCTTCGACCAGGAAGGTCAGGCCGCGCAGAGCGCTGTCGTCGGGCATATCATAACTGATCTGCGCGTCGATCTGCTTGTCCGGCTGGATTTCCGAATATTGGCGCGTGCCCCAAAGCTGTTCGGTTTCGCCGCGGAAGGCCGAGCGCCAGCGCTCGGAAATCCGCGCGGAGAAGCCGTGCTTTTCGTAGAAGAGGGTCGCATTGGTCACTGTGCCGGAGAAGCCCGGCAGACGAGTCGGATCGCTCGGACCATTGGGGTGAATATCTGTCCAGGAGCGCGAGTAGCTGCCGCTGAAGCCAAAACCGTCAAGCCATGAGATCAGGTCACCGCCTTGAACGGTTCCGGACAGTTCGACGCCCTGCAGCTTGCCGCCCGTGCCGTTTTCCGGCCGTGACATCGTGCCGATATTGCTCGTGGGCGTGGCGCCGCTCAGATTGGGATAGCCGGTGAAGTCGAAATTCTGGTCGGTCTGTGTGTAGATGTAGGTGTCGAGCTTTTTGTGGAAGACGGCGAGAGCGAAATAGCTGTCCTTGGTCAGGTACTTCTCATATGAGATGTCCATCGCAAAGGCGCGCCAGGGCTTGAGGTTCGGGTTGCCGCCGGAGCCGCTCCAGGTGAACTTGGTGATGTCCACTCCGGCCGAGACGTTGGCGCGGAGGTCTTCCAGACGCGGGCGCGCAATGGTGCGCGAGGCGCCGATGCGCAGATACTGGTCGCCGCTGAACTTAGCGACGAGGTTCAACATAGGCAGGACGTCATGATAGTGCGCGCCATTGTCGAAGGGCGCCAGTTCCGCCCGACCGTTGCTGCCGGCCTGGGTCACATAGCCGCGTGAATGCTGGTTTTCGTCGATATATTGCAGCCCCGCATTGCCGCTCAGCGGTATGCCGCCGAGGTTGGCGTCGATGTCCATTTTCAGATAGGTCGTCACCAGCTTTTCGGTCACGTCCCACGCCTTGTTCCACTGGTCCTCATTGTTGATCGGAACCTGATCGTAATACATGTTCAGGGCCTTGACCGGATCGTAGGACAGCGTGCCATTGGTAATGCCCGCCCAGCTCAGGTCAACCGGGTTGACCACAATGCTCGGATCAACAAACACCGGCGCGCGGTTGTTCTTGAGCATCAGATTGATGTCTTCGGATGAATGCGACTTCTCGCGGCGACTGAAATTGACGCCCAGATTGACGTGGCTGAACGGACCAAAGCGCCATTCACGATCGCCGGACAGGGTGGCGCTGGCGATCGTGTCCTTGATTTCCGGTGCGTGGATCAGGCCGTCATGGCCCCAGCCGCCCCAGGGCGCCGGATCGCCAAGCTCGACCTGGGTCACATCCGCATAGTCGGTCTGCGGCGAGAAGAGCGTCGGGCCGTTCTGCTGTAACTGATAGCCGATACTGTCAAAGGTGCGGATCGGCGCCGTGCCGGCATATTGCTCCATCAGCGTCTCTTTTCGGGTCGCTTCCGAATAGCCGGCGTCTCCGACCAGGCGCCAGTCGCCGAGCAGATAGGTGTTGTTCGACCCGATGGAGAACATCTTGTCCTTTCGGGTATTGTAGTCGTTGCGCAGGATCGGCGTGACGCCGTTCACCGTCGCTGAGGTGTTGATCTCTGTTCCGCCCCAGGTCGCGAAGGTCGGGTTCGTGAAGGAAATCGAGTCGGCGTACTGCGACTGATACCACATCAGGCCGCGCGTGGTTTCTTTCTGACGGAAGATCGAGGAATAGATATCGTTCACCGAGCGGAAATTGTCGGTCGGATGGAACTCGACCACGCCCATAACGCCATCGCGGATCTGCGAGCGCGAAGTGTCCTCGACTTCAGCGCCCTGAAGACCCAGCGCGTCGGCGTGGTCAGCGCCGAATAAAGAGCCCTGCTTGTCCCACCACCAGGACTTGTAATGGCGGGTCTGCGATGGATCGTCGAGATGCGAGTAGCCGATGGCGACGCCAAGCTTCTTGTCGAAAAACTGGTCGATATAGGCGAAGGAATAGCGATTGCCCGTATCCTTGGTCCCTGCGTTCAGCTTGCCGTTGGAGTTGATCGAACCACGCACGTTCAGGGACACGATGCGATGATTGTAATCGAGCGGATGGACGGTGTGCAGATCGGCGGTGCCGGAAAGGCCCTGGCCGATCAGAGATGGATTGGGCGTCTTGTAGACGGTGACGCTGCCGATCAGTTCGGCGGGGTACTGGTCGAACTCGGCGGCGCGGTTGTCGCCCGTAGACACCTGCTGTCGGCCGTTGAGTAAGGTGGCGGCGAAGTCGCCCGACAGGCCGCGAATGTTGATCGCCTGGACGCGGCCATTGACGCGCTGGCCTGCCAGACCCGGCAGGCGCGCCAGGGATTCTGCGATCGAGGCGTCAGGCAGCTTGCCGATGTCTTCCGATGAAATCGCTTCCACGATTTCGGCGGACTTTTTCTTGGTGGCGATGGAGTCCTGCAAGCTCTTGCGGATGCCGGTCACGACCACGACCTGCCCCTTGTCGGAAGCCGCGGCTTCCGGCGCAGCCTGATCCTGCGCGTGGGCGCCGGCGGCCATGAAGAGAGCAAGCCCGACGGCAGTCGAAGCCATGTAAAGTTTCTGGCGATGTTGCGCAGGTTGTGGGCGGTGATTCGACATGGTTTTCCTTCC
>DATMTF010000391.1:0-9326 GCA_035565015.1 Asticcacaulis sp.
TGAAAACTAGGTGGTTACTCGCATTTCTCGTGATCCTTACGCCCTTGTCAGTCGCCGCTGAAACGGCTGCGTCAGTTCCAGGCATCAGGATCGTGGCCAGCAAAGTCAAGGCGCATATGAGCCCCAATCTGTATGGGTTGATGACCGAGGAAATCAATTTTTCATATGAGGGCGGGCTCTATGGAGAACTGTTGCGCAATCGCAGTTTCAAGGGGGAGGGCGGCTACGCCTATTCCATCGATAAACCCGTTTACTGGAATGGCGCAGGCGGCGCCACAATAGGGCTGGACTGGAACGCGCCCCTTAATACGGCGCTTGACGTCAGCCTCAAGGTTGAGGCCCTTTCCGCATCCGCCGAACAGCCGGGCGGCGTTTCCAATTCCGGTTACTGGGGCATTCCCCTACGTCCGGACACGACCTATGTGGCGTCGTTTTTCGCGAAGTCAGAAGGAAGCAGCGGACCGATCACGGTCGCCTTGCGCAAAAAGGACGGGACGGTTCTTGCAAGCGGGACGACGGCGCACCCGGCAGGCGAATGGCGAAAATTTGAAGTCAGGCTGACGACGGCGGCCTTAAGCCCGTCCAAGGACAATGTCTTCTCTCTGACGACGGCGACGCCGGGGAAATTCTGGTTGCAGCAGGTGTCTCTGTTCGGTCCGACCTATGAGAACCGGCCGAACGGCAATCGTCCGGACCTGATGGAGCTGATGGCGGGCCTGAAGCCGACCTTCCTGCGCCTGCCGGGAGGCAATTATCTGGAAGGCGTTACTTTCGCCCAGCGCTTCGACTGGAAAAAGACGCTTGGTCCTGTCGAGACGCGGGCGGGGCATCGCAGTCCCTGGAACTACTGGTCGACCGATGGGCTTGGCCTGCAGGAATACCTGCAATGGTGCGAAGATCTGAAGGTGGAGCCGGTCCTGGCGGTGTTCGCAGGCTATTCTCTGGGCGGCGAACATGTGTCTTCGCCGGAGGAACTGGCGCCCTATGTGCAGGATGCGCTCGACGAGATCGAATATGTGACCGGCGACGCTAACACGACATGGGGCGCAAAGCGCGCCAGGGACGGTCACCCGGCCCCGTTCGTTCTCAACTATGTCGAAATCGGGAACGAAGACGGCTTCGATCATGCGGGAACCTACGACCAACGCTTTTCGGCCTTTTACAAGGCTATCAAGGCGAAATACCCGCACCTGAAGCTGATATCGACGATGGCCGCCGACAAGACGCCTTCGCAGTCGCCGGATGTGGTGGACGAACACACCTATGCTTGGGGCGACACGCAAATGTATGACCACGTGAACGATTACGATAACCGTTCGCGAAGCGGGCCGAAGATCTTCGTCGGCGAATGGGCCACGCATGCCGGCTGGCCGATGCCCAATATGCGGGCGGCCCTTGCGGATGCGGCTTATCTGACGGGGCTGGAGCGCAATTCCGATCTGGTTGTGATGTCGTCCTATGCGCCCCTCCTGGCGAATATCAGCCAGGTTACCGGCGACAGCAAGGAAAGATCGATGCAGTGGGCGGTCAATCTGATCGGTTATGACGCCCTCAAGTCCTATGGGACGCCGTCCTACTATGTTCAGAAGATGTTTGCGCAAAACAAGGGCGACATCGTTCTCGACTCATCCGGCGTCGATATGCCTCAAGTGACCGACCCGGATGGAAAGACCCGTCCGTCGCTATACTGGGATGCGACCTGTGAGTCTTCGACCGGTCACATCAAGCTGAAGCTGGTCAATCGAAGCGGAGAGGCGCAGCCCGTGCGGGTGGCGCTTGACGGCGTAAAGTCCGTCGCCGCCACGGGACTATTGACAGAGTTGAGTTCTGCGGATCCCGATGCGGGCAACGATATCGACGCTCCGGAGCGCATTGCGCCGAGGACGACGCATGTTCCAGGCATTTCCCGCCTCTTTACACGCATAGCGCCGCCTTATTCCGTTTCCGTTCTGGATTTTGGCGCGTCCTGTCCCGCAGATTTAAAGCGGCCTTAACACAAACAAAGAAATGGGAAGGGTTCGATGAATCTTCAAAAGGGATGGGCTTCGGCGAGAACCGATGGACGATTTGGTCGGCTGATACTGATGTTGTCCATGCTCGCCCTGGGCGCAGCATCCGTCGCGACTGCGGCGCCGACCGACTGGGCGGCCTCATGGGCTGCCCCGCCAGCCGCGCCTGTTCTGGCTGCGCCTTCCTTCTGGCCTGACATGCCGCTTACGCCTGGCCTTGATAACCAGACCATTGTCGAGGTGGTGCGCTTGAGTTCTGGTGGAAGGAGGCTCCGCATTCGCCTGAGCAATGAATTCGGCGATGCGCCGCTGGACGTAGGCGATGTTCGTGTGGCGCTGCTGACGCCGGACGGAGCAGTTGACGAACAAGCTGCACGAAAGGTGACCTTCTCCGGCGCTGCCCGCGCCGTCATTCCCGCTCACGCGCCCCTGGTCAGCGATGCCATCGACCTGACCGTACCGCCGTTATCGCGCCTTCAGATTCGTGTCTATCTGCCTGGCCGGACGGGTCCGGCGACCGCGCATTTTCAGGCTGCGGCAAAGAGCGCGATCTCACCGCCTGGCGATTATACGGACCGCTCTTTTACGCCAGCCCAGGTCACCGGCATGCGGCTTTTTCTATCCGAGGTCGACGTGCAGCGTGACAGGCGCGCCCCGGTCGTGGTCGCGTTCGGCGACTCCATTACCGATGGCGCGGCGTCCACGGACGACGCCGATCATCGCTGGCCTGACTTCCTGGCCGAGCGTCTGGCGCCTACGGGCGCGGCGGTGATCAACGCCGGTATTGGCGGCAATCAGTTGCTTCGCGACGCTGGGGTCGCGGCCTGGGGACAGAGCGGTCTGGCGCGTCTGGATCGTGATGTGCTTGCCGCGCCAGGCGTTACGCATCTCATTGTACTGGAAGGGATCAACGACATCAGCAACGATCCTGCTCCGACGGCGCAAGCGCTGATCGCGGGGTATCGCCAGATTATCGCTCGTGCGCACGCCAAGGGGCTGAAGGTTATTCTGGGCAGTATTCTTCCGGTCAAGGGCTCATGGATGTTCAAGCCCGCGAAGGAAGCCCTGCGCCAAACCGTCAACGCATGGATTCTCAGTCAGCACGAGGCGGATGGCGTTGTGGATTTTGACGCAGCGATGCGGGATCCGGACGATCCGTCCAGCATGCGCAAGGAATTGCAATCCGGAGACTGGATTCACCCCAATGACGCAGGTTACCGGGTCATGGGCGAGGCGGTGAATTTGAGCCTGTTCAAGTAAGATCTTGGCAAGTCGGCGCTAAGGGCGTCAAACTCCACGCCCGGACTCAAGCGGCGCGGGATTTTCGAAATGCGAAGGGGAGGTTGCCTGTGAAGCTCAACCGTCGTGACGCGCTCATGGGCGCCGGACTTGCCGTGACGGGGTTGACGCGCCCGGCGCAGGCCGCCAAGCGCGCAGACCTGCGTCTTACCGGGCTGAAGACCAATTTCGTCGTCAATCCGATCGGCGTGGAAACGCATTGCGCGCGCTTGTCCTGGCGACTTGTCTCCGACCGTCGCAATACGTATCAGGCGGCCTTTCGCATCGTCGTCGCGTCGAGTCCGTCCGGGCTTGGCGCGCCTGATCTGTGGGACAGCGGTTGGATCGAAAGCGGGAAAAGCTTCGATATCGCCTATGACGGAAAACCTCTGCTGTCGCGTCAGCGCGCCTGGTGGCGCGTGGCCGTCCGCGATTCGCATGGCCGCGAGGCTATGAGCGAGCCGGCCTTTTGGGAAATGGCGCTGCTGTCGCCGACCGATTGGCAGGCCATGTGGCTGGCGGCGGAGAACGCCGAGATGCGCGGCGACCGCGAAACCGGTTTGTACTGGATAACCGGTGAAAAGCCGCCGCAGGGTCAGGCCAGTCAGGTTCGGCTGGCTTTTACCCTTCCCGCCGATGCCGAGGTCACGCTGATGACGATCGCCAAGGCGCCTTATCAGGCCGTCATTGATGGCGCGCCGCTCGCGCTGCCGCCGCACGCCGCCAACGGGTGGGGGCCGCCGGGCGTGGCGGAAAGCCGGCTGACGCTTAAGGCTGGCGACCACGTGCTCGCCATGAGCATTGACCCCGCCGATGTTCAGTGCGCGATGTTGGTGCGCGCCCGCCTTAATGACGGTCGGATGATCCGCTTCAACGATCTGAACGCGCGCGCCTCCACTGCAAATCCCGATGGCTGGACCTTGCCGGGTTTCGACGCCAGCCCCTGGCAAACCGTCCAGAGGGCGCAGACGACACAGGGGCAGCCCTTGCCCGGCTGTGGGGCCTTCCTGCTGCGCCGCGATTTTTTTACCTCAGGCTCGATCGCCAAAGCCCGACTTTATGTGACGGCGCTGGGCGCGTATGAGGCCTATCTCAATGGCGTGCGCGTCGGCGATGCGCTGCTGGCGCCGGAGTGCATGGATTTCGCCAAACGCGTCCGCTATCGCGTCCACGACGTCACCAAAATGCTGCGCGTCGGGGCCAACGCCATCGGCGTCATGGTCGGCGACGGCTGGTACGGCAGTTATACGTCTCCTGCGGGGCGCTTCGCTTTTGGCGACCCGCCGCTGCGCCTGTTGAGCCAGCTCGAAATCACCTATGCCGACGGTCGGACGCAGACTATAGCCAGCGGCGAAGGCTGGACTCTGGCGCCATCGCCTGTAACCATGTCCGAAATCTATAATGGCGAAGACTACGACGCCCGTCTGGAGCAGCCGGGCTGGGCCGAACCGGGCTTCAAGGACGTGGCATGGTCACACGCCGCGATCGCGCCGCCAGCCGTCGGGGCCCTCAAGCCGACGATCAGCCCGCCGATCCGTCGAAAGAAAACACTGAAGGCGCAAACCATAAGACCGGTCGGCGACGGCTTCGTCGTCGATTACGGCCAGAATTTCGCCGGTTGGGTCCGCATCCGCGTAAAGGGTCGCGCCGGACAGAAGATTGTTCTGAAATTCGCCGAGATATTGCGGGCCGACGGCCATGTCGATCAGGCCAATCTACGCGCTGCGCGGGCCACGGACACCTATGTGCTGAAAGGCGATCCGAAGTGCGAGACATGGGAGCCGCGCTTTACCTATCACGGTTTCCGCTATGTCGAGATTTCCGGTCTCGACCAGGCGCCCGCTCCCGACGACATAGTGGGCGTCGTCATCCATTCCGATCTGTCGGAAACCGGTCATTTGCGCATCGGCAATCCTCTTATCCAGCAGTTGTGGCGAAACAGCCTGTGGAGCCAGAGGTCGAATTTCATGGGCATACCGACCGACTGTCCGCAACGCGATGAGCGTCTGGGCTGGATGGGGGACGCCAAGGTTTTCTGGGACGCGGCGGCGTTCAATATGGATGTGGCGGCCTTTACCGAGCGCTGGACCGCCGATATACGCGACGCTCAGAGCGCCAACGGCGCCTACAGCAACGTTTCGCCCAATACGCTTGGCGACATCGGCCGCGATCAGGCCTCTCCCGGCTGGTCGGACGCCGGCGTCATCATTCCGTGGACCGGATGGAAGCGATACGGCGACACGTCCCTGATCGAACAGAACTGGACGGCGATGGAGCGCTACCTGGCCTATATCGCTGCGCACAGTCAGGACCATATCTGGAATTCCGGCCATGGTTGGGATTTCGGCGACTGGCTGTCGCTTGACTCGAAATATCCCGGCGACGATACGACGCCAAAGGATCTGATCGGCACTGCGGTCTGGAAATATTCGGTCGACGCTATGACCGAGATGGCGCGCGCCACGGACCGCACAGACGCCGCTGAAACCTATGCGGCGCTGGCGGACGCTATCCGTCAGGCCTTCACCCGCCACTATATTGCCGCCGACGGCGTCATCAGCAACGACTCGCAGACGGGTTATATCCTGGCCCTGCGCCACGATCTCGCGCCCGAGACGCTGCGCGGCGCCGTCGCCGCCAGGCTCCACGACAATATCGTCCGGCGCGGCGACCTGCTGGCGACCGGCTTTCTGGGCACGCCGCCCAGTCTCGACGTCCTGGCCGACGGCGGATATGGCCAGACCGTCTACGATCTGCTGTTGCGGACCGCCTATCCGTCGTGGGGGTATATGATCGTCCATGGGGCCACGACGACGTGGGAGCGCTGGAATGGCGACGCCGGAGACGTTTCGATGAACTCGTTCAACCATTATGCGTTGGGCGCCGTCATCGGCTTCGTCTATCGCCGCATTGCGGGCATAGATCCGATTGAACCGGGTTTCAGCCGCTTCCGCGTGGCTCCGGTTCTCGACCCGCGTCTGGCCTCAGGCGGCGGCGATTTCGACGCCATGCCGGGACGCATATCGACCGACTGGACTCTGGCGAAGGACGGACGGTTCAGTTTGCGCCTGACTGTACCAGCCAATGCCGTGGCCGAGGTGCGTCTGCCGGTCAAGACGGCGGACAAGATACGCGAAGGCGGCAGGAAGGTTTTCGGTCGCCCGGAGCTGCGGGTGCTGACAAGACGGAACGATAGCGTCGTCATAGAGGCTCGGTCAGGAAACTATTTTTTCACGACTGTCTGATGGTTGCGTCGGGACGCCTGCATTGAAGGGCGCGAGCGTCTTCAGGCTCTGATCAATGGAAAAGAGCCTGAAGACAATGCGTTTATCGCGTGTCGAGCCGGCCCTCGATTTCGATTTCGGCGACGCCGCACGATCCGCCAGGCGGAACGGTCAGGTTCAGCCGCAGCCGTCGTCCGGTCACGGCGGAGGTTACGAACTCGATCTGATCCGCCGTACCCGCAGCCACGCCCAAAGCCTGCCACGCGCCGTCGACGCTCTGCGTCTCGGCGCTGACGTCACAGCGGCCTGCCGGGGCGAAGCGGACGGCGAGGCGCTGATAGGCGAGCACGCGCTCAGGGTCGATAATGATCCAGGGATGCGCGTCGGTTGCGCTCGGCGCCCACCAGGTGGTCGCGTCGCCGTCATTGGCCAGCAAGGCCGCATGGCCTGAGTCGCTGGAACTGACCTCGGTGGGATTGTGCAGGCCGAAGGATTCGATGTCCGCCGCGTCCTCAGGTTGATAATTGACGTATGGCCGATCCGGCGCCAAAGGCGTTTTTCCGGTTATGAACTTCGGTCCGGTAAGGGTTTTCACAGTCAGCACGCCATCGCGTAAACCTGGTGACGTGGCGCGAATGCGCGTCGTCCCGGCCTGCCAGCTCCGCATGGCGATCGCCGCCTGGCCGTCGCGGATGGGAATATCGCCGTCCGGCGTGAAATCGATGCTGCGGCCTGTCGGCAGTTCGCCAGGCCCGGCTTCGAGGCTGAGGTGGACGGGCGGGCTGTTGCTGAGCGGCTTGCCGGCGGCGTCTACGACCGTCACGACCAGTTGGACGTCGTCTGTACCGTCAGCATGATGGATGACGGGCGAACTCGACGTCACTTTCAGCGCAGCGGCGGCGCCGGCCTTCGGCCAGATGGGCGGCGCGATGCCGCGATAGGCGTTGCGATACCAGTACCATTGCCGTTTCGGCAGGCGCGAATAATCAATCATGCCCATGGAGCCGAACTTGCGACCGGCAATGGATCCGTGGTCAAAGCCCGCCCAGATGACTTCACCCGACCTCCAGGGCAGACGCCACGACCCCGGTATGCCCGCCTTTGCGCCGGGCGTTCTTTCAAGGTCGCCCCATCCGGGCGCATAGTCGCCCGGTCGGTCGACCATGGTCGAGCCGTATTCAGCGACGAAATTCGGGATATGGGGATCGGGAAACAGGAAGGCGCCGTCGCCATTATAGCCCGCGATGTCACCGATGTGATCGATCTCGCCGCGTTGCGCGCCGTCAACAGCCGCAGGTCGCGACGGGTCGAGTTGGTGACTGAGCTGAACCTCTTCCGCAAGGAGTTGGCGCACCCGCGGCATCGTATCCTGGTTCGTAAAGAAAACCTCGTTGTCCATGCCCCAGGCGACGATCGAAGGGTGATTGCGGTTGATGCGGATCATCTCGGTCAGTTGCTGCTTCACGCTGTCGTCGAAAGCGGTCTGCAGCGCCGGGTCCGATGGATATGCGGGCGCTCCCCAGGGATTCTTAAACCCCGCCGTGCCCCAGAACGGCGCCTCGGACAGGAACATCATGCCGATCCGGTCAGTCGCTTCGGCAAAATGCGGATCGTGCGGATAATGCGAGCCCCGGATGAAGTCGAAGCCGGCGTCCTTGATCAACTGAACGTCGCGACCGATGGCGGCGTTGGTCACGGCGTCGCCCCAGCCTGCCTGGTCCTGATGGACATTGGCCCCACGGAAGTAGCGATGACGACCGTTGAGGAAAAAGCCCTTGTCCGCCGTCCAGGCGATCGAACGAAAGCCGAAATCGGTTTTGAAACGGTCGCGTTCATGGCCCGCCACGGCCAGTGTCGTCACCGCGTGATAAAGCACAGGCGTTTCCGGACTCCACAGCCGGATGTTCCGGACCGTGTCGGACTTCTGGCTGACGGTCACGGTTTGTCCCGGCGGCACAGCCGCTACGGCGTCTGGCAGGGTCGCCACGACATGGCCGCCGTCATCGAGAATGCGCGTCCTGACGGTTACACGGGCAGGGGACGCTTCGTCGTTGCGTACTTCGGTCTGGGCCTCGACGGCGGAGGCATGGCCGGAAAGGCCCGGCGTGGTGACATAGGTTCCGGTCCATGGGACGTGAACGGCGTCCGTCGTCACCAACCAGACATCGCGGTACAAACCGCCGCTGAAGATATGCTCGCCTGCGCGTGGCGCCAAGGTCGGATCCCAGATATTGTCGACCCGCACGGCGATGACATTACGCCCCGGATGGAGGGCGCTCGTCATGTCGACCGGAAAGCCGGTATATCCGCCGCGGTGGCTGCCAAGCTTCACGCCGTTGACATAAATGTCGGTCGTCTGGAACGCGCCTTCGAATTCAAGCGAAAAACGGCGACCGGCGGGAACCGTTTTCAGGACCAGATCCTTGCGGTACCAGCCATAGCCGACATAGACCTCCGGCGCCTGGAAATAGGGCGTGCTGAAACTGTGGGGCAGGCCGATCGCCTGCCATTTGCTGTCGTCGAAACCCGGAGTTTGCGCGCCTTCAAGGTCGCCAAGATGGAAGCGCCAGCCGGCGTTAAAATTGACCCGCGATCGTTCGACAGTTTCAGCCTGCGGTCGCGCAGAGGCGGCGCAGGGTAGCGGCGTTCCAGCAACCAATGCAAGCAAAAGCAGTATCGGCAAACCTCGTGAAACCGATCCGAATTTCATTTTCCATATCCTGTAGCGACATGGAGCCGGTGAACGAGTTGACCTCGCTCCGGCTCTCGATCTGACATTAAGGGCCGCGGCGTTCATACCAGCGGAGCAACCTGC
>DATMTF010000392.1:0-4565 GCA_035565015.1 Asticcacaulis sp.
GCGCATCCTTGGTAAGGCTGAGGTCGGCAGTTCAATCCTGCCCGGCGGCACCACGGGGAGCCAGACCGATAAGGTCATGGCTCCCCGCCCTTCCCCCTCTTGTCAATCGCTTCGATCAGCGCCCTGCGTTTGGCTTCGCACGTCGTCAGCGCGGCTTCCTGCGCGATGGAGAAATCCGCCAGATCCGCGACCGTCCGCATCGTCGCCAGGTCCGGCGACCGACAGGCTTGCCGCGCCGTCGGCGGAACCATCACGGGCGTCGGCGGCCTGACGCACGCGCTCAAGCCCGTCGCGCCAGGCGTCGATAACAGCAGACTCATCGCAACCCGACCGATCCGCCGCGTCCGCAGCTTTGACGATCTCATCATGCGCCTCCTTCGCCGCCTGAGCGGTCTTATCGTGAATGACAATCAGCCGGGTTTCGGCCTTTTGTACCTGAGCTGCGGCCTGAACCTGCGCCTTCGCCGTGTGTGACTGATCCGCCGCGTGTTCGGAAAGAGCCCGCGTCAGATAACCGGCGCCGAACGCCGCAACCAAAATCAGCGCCAGCGCCCCCGCATCCCTCCACATCACAGCCCCCGTTCGCATAAGTGGCGCTCGGCGGCGCGGCGGCGGATCAGCCCCACGACGCGCCGCCCCTTGACATAGACCCAGCGCGATAACTGCGCGCAGGCGGCGCGGTTTTGGCCCTTCGCCACCAGCGCCGGAATCGACGACCGACAATAGGCGCCGGTGTTGAAATTAAAGCTTGTGAACGCCGCCAGCATGGCGACCCGTCCGGCCAGCCGCGGCGAACAGGCCAGCACCGGCTGCGCGTGCGCCAGCGCGTCCCTCCGCAGCAGCGCCTCACACTCGGCGTCGCCATAGCGCCGCGCCTCCACATCGCTCGTATGGCCGAAACAGACCGTGCGGATTTCGCCCATATCGAGATAGGGGTCGTTCGCCCGCCCCTCCCAATGCGCGATCAGCGGAATCGCCAGCGCCAGAGCCGCCGCCAAAGCCGCGCCCGCTGCCGGTTGGATTTTCACCGCGCCACCCGACGCCCGCATGCGTTGCAGCCACGTCTTGAGCCGACCGAGCCGCTCGCGCACCGCATCCTGCGCCACGAATTTGGCCACCAGCCCCGCCACGCCCAGAATCAGCGCCGCCCGCTCATGCGCGGCGCCGTGCAGGACCGGCAGCACGCCCGGCAGAAGCTGAACCAGCCAGCCCGGCAGGACCAGAGCCGCCCCCAGCACAAACAGAGCCGCGCTCCACAACCAGGTGGACCAGTGCCGGAGCGCGTCGAACCGCACCATCCTCATGCCGTCACCGCCACATTGGTTCCGGCCAGCCGCCAGACCGATCCGCTCCAGCACGCCAGCCCGCCTGAACCGGCGCCCGCCGCCTCCTGCGCGCCTGCGCCGTCAAATACGCGCGCGTCGCTGGCATAGGCCAGTGTCCCCGCCGCCACGCCCGATGTCGGCAGGTCCGCCACGGCGCACACCGGCAAGGCCAGCCGCCCGCCCGCGTCGATAAGCGTGCCGACGGGCGTCGCCACCGACCCGTCGGAAGCGATGCTGAGCGCGGTGACATAGCTCGACCCGTCCGGCGACACCTTGAAACTCAGGCGGTCGTCGCCCAGCAAACCAATGACCGCACGCGTGACATAGGCGTCCTGCATCAGAATCTGCGCGCTGTGACCGCTGGCCGCCTTGTTGAGGCTCAGGCTGAAATCGCCGTCATCTCCCGCCGTCAAAAGCGCCGCCGCGCCGCGCACGATCATGACATTATAGCTGTCCGGCGTCGCGCCAATCCCCAGCCCCGTCAGGTCGGAAAGCGTCTTGATCGCCGTCTCCAGCGCGACCCAGACCCCGCCGATCTTCAGCACGAAGCGGCCCTCATCGCCGATCAGAACCAGCGCGCCTTCGGGGACGTCCACCACCTCCCAGGTTCCGCTTTCGGCGCGCACAAGGTCGCCCGCGTTCAGACTCTCCCAGCTCGCGCCCGTCGGGCTGGCGGGCAGGATATAGGCGTCGCCGTCACCGGGCGAAGCTGGTTCGGCGGCGGTCGTGCGGCTGACGACGCGCGCCTGCACGAGGCTTTCCAGCCGCATCAAGGCGGCGTTCATGACAAGCTGCTTCTGGGCATGGTCGCCGATCAGAGGCAGACCGAGACGGGGCGTTGCGTCGCTCACGACAAGACCTCATGGACATTAAAACCGTCCATGCAGTCTGACTCCGCTTTTCAAGGCGGGGATTGTTCAGCCGAGATAGACGACGCGCGTCTTGCCCTTCATGGCGCGCATCTCGGCGACATTCTGCGCATGCGAGCCGTCCCGGTGCGCCTGCGCGGCGCTGGTTTCGACATAATGGGTCTTCTCGATATTGCGCTGAATCATGTGCGCGGCATAGAGATGGCCCTGGAACAAGGTGTCCGCCGCCGCGCCCAACAGAGGGATCACCGTGTCGCCGAAGCTGAGGCCGGCATCGGTCGCCAGCGCCAATCCGGCGGCGATCAATGTGGTCAGATCGCAACGCGCCCGCGCGCCCTGAACGAGGATAAAGGCGCCCGCCAGCACGGAATAGGCGACATCGAGGCCGGGAATCGGTATCCATGACAAAATGCCGTCCAGACCGATCAGATTGACCGGCCCGATGCCGATAATGCGGTCGGACAGGCGTTTGACTGTATCGACGGAGTCATGGATTTTGAGAATGTCCTCGTGCGTTCGCGCCCGCATCGCCTTGCGCCTCCCAAAAGCGTGTGTCAGAGCGTCCTTCCGAGCCGGACCGCATGACAGTGCGGTTTCACCTGTCGCGTGTCAAGTTTGAGGCCGTCATGCCAAGGCGCCGATTGCCGTTTGCGGGCCTGATCCCCGCCGCCGCCCTCCTGATCGCGGCGCTGATCTGCCTGAGCGATCCGCATGTCACCGCGCTTTACATGCTCGACATTTTCACCGTTCCGATCCTGATCTTTGGCCTGATTATGACGGCGATGCTGGGTTTGTTGCGTCATAAGGCGGCGTTCGCGCTCGCTCTTGCGGCCAGCGCCCTTCTGCTGATCTCCGCCTGGCCGCAGATCGCGCCGCGCACGGCGAAAACCGACGGGCCAGCGCTGCGCATCGTCTTTTCCAACCTCTATTTCCGCAATACGCAGCCCGAACGTCTGGCCGACTGGGCGCTGGCGCAGCAGGCGGACATCGTCATCACCGTCGAAACCACGCCGAAGCTATGGCGAAGTCTGCAGGCGCGCCTGACCGCGCGCCTTCCTTACGCCAGCCATCAGGGCGAGGTCGCCATCTTCTCGCGCTACCCGTTCCCTGCGGTCGATGCGCCCGGTGGCCATTTCGGCGTCGCCGCCATAGCCACCCCGCAAGGGCCGTTGCGGCTGATCGGCGCGCATTTCGACCACCCGGACTCGCGCCTGAAACCGCGCCATGTCAGCTTTTTTGAACGCCTGTGCGCGCGGCTGAACAGCGGCGACGCGCGCGATGTGGTTCTGGTCGGGGATTTCAACAGCGATCTGAGCGCCTGGATGCTCAAGGCTGTCGCACGCGACTATGATCTGACGCCCCTGCCCGCCCTGCGCGGCACATGGCCATCGCCCTTGCCGTCCCTGCTCAGGCTCAATCTCGACAACGCCTTAAGCGGCGCGCACTGGTCGATGTCGAACCGAAGCATCGGCCCGGAGGTCGGCTCGGATCATCGCCCGATCGCTTTCGACCTGCGGCGTCTTTAAGCCTTTGTTTTCGGCTTGCGCTGCGCCGACACCGCACGGGCGATCGGCTTGGGCTGCGCCGATGGCGCAGACTTCACGACAGGCTCAGAAACGGCCTTCGTCAGTGCTTCAACAGGCGTCGGCGCATCCTCGGTCACAACCGAGGCTGACTCAGCGATCTCTGGCGCGGCTTCGCTCAGGCTCTGCGCCGCCGCCGCCGCAACATCCGCCGCCTCCGCCATCGACTCGCTGACCGTCTCCTGCGTCGCCGTTACGGCTTCAGCGGCGTCCGGCGCGACTGGCGCCTCATGCGACGCCTGCTCGACCGCCTCAACGGCTTTTTCGTGCAGTTCGCCCGCTTCCAGACCCCACGACTTGAACAGGCCAAGCCAGGCGTCGGACTTCATGTCGTCCATCAGGCTTTCGGCGGGCTTGACGTTACGCGCCAGCGCCCACATGCCGACGCCGAAGCTGGACGCGGCCCAGAACGGCGCCCACAACGGCGACATGGCGCCCATCCACAGGTTCACCATGCGCTCGGACGCCTTTTTGACATCGTCCGGCAACATGGCGGGCGGGGTCACAAAATAGAAGGGGGTGTCGGTCATGCTCGTCATCTCGGCCTCGATGAATAGGGTTGTTGACCATATTGCAGCGCAGCATAACACAGTGATGACAAGACTCCAATACGGAGAATAGCCCTCACGACGATGTGACGCACCCCGCTACAGTTCGCGCACCTGTCCGCAGGCGCCGACCTCACCCAGAGCCGCCGCCACATCGGCGACAATGGCGGCCAGTTGCGCCTCAAATCCCTGCGGCGCATTGAGGCAGGCCAGAACGCAGCCATTCATCTTCATCGGGTT
>DATMTF010000393.1:0-3174 GCA_035565015.1 Asticcacaulis sp.
ATTTGGTGCGCGAAGCGCAGCCTTGCAAAAAGCTATCAGCTCGCATTTAGGAAGCGATCCAAACGCGGATAATCTGCGTCCATCTGCGTCAATCTGTGGTTCCCATCTTCCTTTAACCGCTTTACTCCCAAGCCCGGCGCGACTATGCGAACAGCATGATCATCACCGACACCGCCACCACCTTGCGCACAGCGCCCTGGGACGATTATGCGCTCGTCGATTCCGGTCATGGGCGCAAGCTGGAACGCTATGGCGATTTCCTCGTCGTGCGCCCGGAGCCGCAATGCTGGTGGTCGCCGAAATATCCCGATCTCTGGGACAAGGCCGACGCCGAATTCGATCCGTCGAACGATGAGGACGAAGGCCGCTGGACCTTCCGCCGCCGCCCGCCGGAACAGTGGGCGCTGTCGTGGCGGGATGTACAGTTTTATGGCCGCTTCACCAGCTTCCGCCACCTCGCCTTCTTCCCCGAACAGGCCGCCAATTGGCAATGGCAGCGCGAGGCCATCGCCAAACGCCCCGGCATGCGCGTGCTCAACCTGTTCGGCTATACCGGCGTCGCCTCGCTCAGCGCCGCAGCGGCGGGCGCGAAGGTCACCCATGTCGACGCCTCGAAAAAGGCCATCGGCTGGGCGCGCGACAATGCGGCCCTGTCGGGCATGCAGGACGCGCCGATCCGCTGGATCTGCGAGGACGCGCGCAAATATGTGCAGCGCGAGGTCAAGCGCGGCTCGAAATATGAAGGGATCATTCTCGATCCGCCGAAATACGGGCGCGGCCCGACCGGCGAGGTCTGGCGTCTGTTCGAAGACCTGCCCGAAATGATCCATTTGTGCGCGCAACTCCTCAGCGATGAGGCGGCCTTTTTGCTGCTCAACGCCTATGCCGCGCGCGTCTCCGGCCCGGCCCTGGCGCATCTCGTCGCCGAGGCGGTTGGGCCTCAGCGCGGCGGCCTCATCGATCATGGCGAACTGACCCTGATCGAAGACGCCCGCCCGCCAAAGGGCCAGAAGCCGTCAGGCTTACCGCCGCGCGAGATCGGCCTGTCCTTCTTTGCGAGATGGCGCGATGCTTAAACAGATCACCTCGCTGACCAACCAGAGCGTGAAAGACATCCGCGCCCTGCATATGCGTAAAGAGCGCGAGGCGTCGGGCCGTTTTCTGGCCGAAGGGCTGAAAATCATTATCGACGCGCTCGATCAGGGCTATGCGCCGCGCATCCTGGTCTGCGGCCCGGAAGGCAAGGATGGCCGCCATCCCATGCTGGAACGCGCCATTCGCGAAACGCTTGACGCCAAGGGTGAGGTCTTGGAGGTAACCCGCGAAATTCTCGAAAAAATATCGCGCAAAGATAATCCGCAAATGGTCATGGCCGTGTTCGACCAGATGACCCGGAGCCTTGACGACATCGACCCGCAATCCGCCGATGTCTGGGTGGCCTTGGAGCAGGTGCGCGACCCCGGAAATTTAGGCACCATCATCCGCACCGCCGACGCGGCGGGCATAGGCGGCGTGATCCTGATCGGCGACTGCGTCGATCCGTTCTCGGTCGAAACCGTGCGCGCCACCATGGGCTCGATCTTCGCCCTGCCCATCGTCAAGTGTACGCGCGAGGCGTTTTTGGCCGATCGCCAACGCTGGACCGGCGCGGTCGTCGGCACGCTTCTGACCGCTGCGCACAACCACCGCACCGCCGACTATCGCCGCCCCAGCCTGATCCTGATGGGCACGGAACAGTCGGGCCTGACGCCGGAACTGGCCGCCATCTGCGACACGAATGTCAAGATTCCGATGCGCGGTCGCGCCGACAGCCTCAACCTGTCCGTCGCCACCGGCATCATGATCTACGCCGCGCAGGGGTTGTAAATGCCAAAAGCGGCTCCCCTCTCTCCTCCCCACATCGTGGGGAGGTGGCGTTTGCGAAGCAAACGACGGAGGGGTTTCTTTCCGCCTGAGCTGTTACCCCTCCACCGCGCGGTCCCCCTCCCCACAATGTGGGGAGGAGAAAACCGATCCAGGCCTCTGCAATGAAGCTTCGCCTCGACCCGTTCCTGACCGGCATGGTCATCGCCATCGTTCTGGCCGCCCTGTTCCCGACGCCCGGCGCGTCTCACGGCTGGCTGCATCCTGAACTGCTGACCAAGGCCAGCATCGCCCTCGTCTTCTTCCTCAATGGCGCGGGCCTGTCGTTCAAGGCGCTGAAGGACGGCGTCTTTCGCTGGCGGCTGCACCTCGCCATCCAGGGCGCCACCTTCCTGCTGTTCCCGCTGATCGGTCTGGCGGCGCTGGCGGCGTTCGGAGGCTTTATCACCCCCGACCTGCGCCTCGGCTTCTTCTATCTGTGCGCCCTGCCCTCGACCGTCTCGTCCTCGGTCGCCATGACCGCCGCCGCGCGCGGTAATGTGCCGGTCGCCGTGTTCAACGCCACCCTGTCCAGCCTGATCGGCATCTTCGCCACGCCTCTGTGGATGAGCCTGATGTTGAAATCCTCCGGTCAACATCTGGATATTTTAAGCGTTTTCCTCGACCTGCTGATCTGGCTGGTCCTGCCGCTGATCCTCGGCCAATTCATGCGCCCGCTGATCGGCGCTGTCCTCGCCCGCCACAAAAAGCTGACCCAGACCGCCGACCGCGGGGCCATCCTGCTGCTGGTCTATACCTCGTTCTGCGACTCGTTCATGCGCCATATCTGGAGCGACAACCGCCCCGCCGTCCTGCTCATGGTCGCCGCCGCCACGCTCATCCTGTTCTTCCTCGTCCTCAACCTGCTGCTGTTCGCTTCAAAACGCCTCGGCGTGGACGCCCCGGCGCGCGCCGCCGTCGTCTTCTGCGGCACCAAGAAAAGCCTGGCCACCGGCGTTCCCATGGCCGCCCTGATCTTCGCCTCGCATCCGTCCAGCCTCGGCCTGATCCTGCTGCCGATCATGATCTATCATCCGTTGCAATTGCTGATCTGCACGCCCCTGGCCTCGCATTGGGCGAAACAGGCTGAAAATTAAAAAGATTTAAGGTTCCCCCGGTTCATTTTGCGTTCATATCATGCCGCATAGCCTGACAGCGCACTCAAGGGGGCACATCACATGAAAACCATCGCCACACTGGCCCTGCTGACCGGACTCGCCGTGTTGTTAAGCGGCTGCATCGTCTATGTCAGCCCGGACAAGACCACCTTCC
>DATMTF010000394.1:0-2217 GCA_035565015.1 Asticcacaulis sp.
CTAGATGTAGTGTTTAATTCATCCACACATGTGGACAACGCCGCCCGCCGCGACGCGCAGCAAAAAGGCCGCCCCGATACCGAGGCGGCCTTGTTTATTCGGGTTTTCGCCCACTCAGAGCGACGCCATGTCGATGCTGAAGCGATATTTGACGTCCGACTTCAGCATGCGCTCAAAGGCCGTATTGATGTCCTTGATGTCGATGACCTCGACATCGCAGGTGATGTTGTGCTCGGCGCAGAAGTCGAGCATCTCCTGCGTCTCGGCGACGCCGCCGATCAGCGACCCGGCCAGAGAGCGCCGCCCCAGGATCAGGCTGAATGAGGCCACCGGCGTCGGGTTTTCCGGCGCTCCGACCAGACACATGGTCCCGTCGCGCTTCAGAAGGTTCAGATAGGCGTTGAGATCGTGTTCCGCCGACACGCAATCAAGGATGAAGTCGAACGATCCGGCGTGCGCCGCCATCTCGTCGGCATTCTTCGACACCACGACCTCATGCGCGCCCAGCCGCTTGCCGTCCTCGATCTTGGACGGCGAGGTGGTGAACAGCACGACCTGCGCGCCCAGCGCCGCCGCGAACTTCACGCCCATATGGCCAAGCCCGCCCAGGCCGACAATGCCGACCTTCTGGCCCGGCCCGACCTTCCAGTGGCGTAAGGGAGACCAGGTGGTGATGCCGGCGCACAAAAGCGGCGCGGCGGCGGCGGGATCGAGCTTTTCCGACACCTTCAGCACAAAGCCTTCATAGACGGTGATGGCCTTGGCATAGCCGCCATAGGTGAAGCCGCCGGTGTGCTTGTCGGGCGAGGCGTAGGTCTGGGTCATGCCCTGCTCGCAGAACTGCTCGACGCCGTCGCGGCAGGCCGAACACACGCGGCAGGAATCGACCATGCAGCCGACCCCGACCAGATCGCCTGCCTTGAACTTCGTCACGGCCGAGCCGACCCTGGCCACGCGGCCGATGATTTCGTGGCCGGGGACCAGCGGATAGGTGGAAAAGCCCCACTCATTGCGCGCCATGTGCAGGTCCGAATGGCAGACGCCGCAATAAAGAATGTCGATCTGTACGTCCTCTGGCGTGGGGTCGCGGCGCTCGAACGAAAACGGCGCCAAAGGCGCACCCGCCGACGGCGCTGCGTAAGCTTCGCATCGAAACATAAAAGTCTCCGGGAGTCTGGGAAATAAGGGGAGGATACCCAACTCCCATATAGGTCGCCGCGCCGCTTTCGCCAGATCGTCCCCAGCCGATTTGCCGTCTTTATCCACCACGGACACACGCCTGTTGACGCCGCCGCGCCAGTTATGGCATCAGCGACCTCACGCGGGTGTAGCTCAATGGTAGAGCAGCAGCTTCCCAAGCTGAATACGAGGGTTCGATTCCCTTCACCCGCTCCAAATGCATAAGGCTGGACGCAGGCGCATAAGTTCTCATCGGGCAGTTGGCGTTGCTTCCTCAGCCAAGCGCGGTCGCCAGGCAGGGGCTTTGAAGGGGCGGACCCGGCTCAGATTTCACCTTACCTTTGCTGCGCCAGTCTGAAACAATCGGCGCTCCCTGAATGTGAGCAAGTCTTGGAACCATGACCCAGCCCGGTCGCCGCAAAAGCACAAGCCCGCCCGTCTATGAGCTTCGCGCCAGGCGCAGGCTGAGATGGATATCGCACCTTGTAAAAACGGTCGGCGAGGTCTGCGCGCCTGATCTGTGTGACAAGTTCGGCATATCGCGAAGGCAGGCTTCCAGCGACCTGTCGCTCTACCAAAGGCTGTTTCCGGAGGTCATTCATTACGACCCCAGCATCGCCAGATATGTGGTTGTAGGCGAGCCGCCGCCTGAACACGACAAGGGCAATGCGCGCGTCGTGGTCAGGATGCTGCCCACTGGCGACTGTTCCGTTCTCGTCGATAACGCCGCTCCGGTGCAGGTCTTCATTGTCGGGCTCGACGGCATCGTCAGGGAGGTCAACACGCTACAAGGCGTGGTCACGCCGGACATGATGGACGCGCTGATCGAGGATGGCGACCTGCGCGCTTTTCTAAGCGAAAGGCGTGCAGAGAAACCGTCCGCGGAAAGCCTTTAAACTGTGATGGAAAGCCTGCCGCCAAAACGATCGGGCTGACGGTCAGAGGCAGATCGTTTTACGCGAAATGGAAGGCGCCCAAACGGTTGCGGCGCATCGTGTCGGGTGGCGCTGTGCTTGAGCTTGGTTAGAGCATCGACAC
>DATMTF010000395.1:0-2529 GCA_035565015.1 Asticcacaulis sp.
AACGGGGAGGGATGAGATAGAGTTATGACAGAACAAAAGAAAAAAGGCTGGTTCCAGCGTCTGAGCGAGGGCCTGTCGCGCACCTCGCAGAACCTGACCGAGTCCGTAACGCAGGTCTTCGTGCAGAAAGAGGCGCTGGACGATGCGGCGCTTGAAGAACTCGAAGACCTGCTGATCGAGAGCGATCTCGGCCCCGCCGTCGCCGCGACGATTGCCGAAAAGATGGCGAAGGCGCGGTTTTCGTCCACCAAAGACTCCAACGCCGTGCGCGCCGTGCTGGCCGAGGCCCTGGCCGAGGAGTTGGCCGGTCACGAAGCGACCTTCGATCCGCTGTCTGGCCCCAAACCCTATGTCGTGCTGTTCGTCGGGGTCAATGGCTCCGGCAAGACCACGACGCTCGGCAAGATCGCCGCCTCGCTGACCGCCAGGGGCGCCAAGGTGCTGGTGGTGGCGGGCGACACCTTCCGCGCCGCCGCCGTCGAGCAGCTCAAGGTGTGGGCCGAGCGCGCAAAAGCCGACTTTATGGGCCGCAAGACCGGCGCAGATGCGGCGGGCCTCGCCTATGACGCCTTCGTCCGCGCGAAGGAAGAAAATTATGATGTCGTGCTGATCGACACGGCGGGCCGCCTGCAGAACAAGCAGCAACTGATGGACGAACTGCTCAAGGTGGTGCGGGTGATCAAGAAGGTCGATCCCGAAGCGCCGCATGAGACGCTTTTGGTGCTGGACGCCACGGTCGGGCGCAACGCCCTGTCGCAGGAACAGATTTTCGGCCGTCAGGCCTTCGTGTCCGGCCTCGTCATGACCAAGCTGGACGGCACGGCGCGCGGCGGCATCCTGATCCCGGTCGCCAAGGCGTCCGACGCTCCGATCAAGCTGATCGGGGTCGGCGAGGATATCGAAGACCTGCACGAATTCAAGGCGCGCGACTTCGCCCGCTCGATGGTTGGCCTCGAACCGCTTGGAGAGGCGCAATGAGCGACGAAAACCTCAAGGACGAGATCGAAAAGGGCGATGCGATTATCGATCGCGCCGGGGCCAGGGCTGCCGAAAAGCTCGGCGAAATCAACCCGGAACTGGCCTTGCAAGCGGGTGAGCCGAAGCAGAACACCGTCAAGCTGGCCGTCGATTACGGCCCGCTGATCGCCTTCGGCCTGACCTTCCTCGTCTGCCGGTTTCTGAAAATGACCGACAAGAGCGAGCCGCTGATCATCGCGTCGGGCGTGCTGGGCGTCGCCTCGCTGCTTGCCTTTGTCGGCGGGCTGCTGCTGGAAAAGCGCATCGCCTGGATACCGCTTTTGTCGGCGCTGATCGCCATTCCGTTCTCGCTGCTGACCGTGTTTTTCCACGACACCGTGTTCGTCAAGATCAAGATGACGATCATCGACGTGCTAATCGGGTCGATTCTGGTTGGCGGCCTGCTGCTGAAAAAACAGCCGCTCAAGGCGCTGCTCGGCGAGGCGCTGAAGCTGAAAGAGACGGCCTGGCCGCGTCTGACGCTTTATTACGCCCTGTTCTATTTCGCCATGGCGGCGATCAATGAGGTCGTCTGGCGCACGCAGAGCGACGATGTCTGGGTGACGTGGAAGATGATCTCGATCATCGGCGGCCCGGTCGTGTTTTCCATCGCCCTTTTGCCATTTCTGATGAAAAATATGCTTGTTGAGCCGGATACGGACGGTCAGGCGTAGTTTTTCCTTCCGTGTGCGGAGCAAGATGTCGTAAATTCGTCATCGTAACATGCCACTGTGTCGCCACATCCTTTGGAGGGGCAGGGCGATGAAGGGACGAAAAAGCGGTAAATCCATGCATGATGCTTCCGCCTCCGCGACGCTCGACGACTCGCCATCGCACCTTCTGCACCGTGTGTTGCAGATTGCGCTTGAAATCTACAGCGCCGAACTCGGCGACAGCGCTTTGTCGCAGCGCCAGTATGCGGTCCTGAGCGCGCTCGACGACGCCGAAGGCCTGACTCAGGCGGACCTTGTCAAGACCACCGGCATCGACCGTTCGACCCTGGCCGATCTGGTTGCGCGCATGGCGGCCAAGGGCCTGCTGGCGCGCGAACGCTCTGTGAGCGACGGACGCGCCAATCTGGTGCAACTGACCGACGAAGGCCGCGCCGCCCTGGCCGACGCCGCGCCGAAGGTCGCCGCCGCCGACGCCAAAATCCTCGAACTGTTATCGCCGCCGAAGCGCGACAGCTTCCTCAAACTGCTGCGCAAGCTGGTCCACGCCCGCGATGGCGAAGACGCGGCGCCGAAGTCCGACAGGGCCGCGTTGAAGGCGCAGAAGAAGGCGGATAAGTCGGAGAAGAAAAAGAAATCCGGCGAGGATAAGCCGCGCAAAAAGGACAAGCTGGCGAAAAAGCTGAAAAAGCTGCCCATGCCCGACCTGTCGCCCGGCGTGACGGGTGAAGACGACGAGCGGGTGCAGGCGGGTGAAGAAAAAACCGCCTAAAAACCGCAAAAAACCAGTTAAACGACAATATTTACAAAAGAACCCGGACGTTTGACCGGCTGACCTGAA
>DATMTF010000396.1:0-4314 GCA_035565015.1 Asticcacaulis sp.
TCAAGCGGCCTAAATATCTCACATCGCGCGGTGCTAAGCAGTGGTCTGACTGGAAGCAGAACTACTACCGCTATGAAACCACGCTGCATCAAGCAGGAAGCACTTGAGCGCATAGATGCGCAAAGTCGCGGGCGAACGGCAACGATTTATGCCAGCCCGGCATTCTGGCAAACAGACGATCTCTGGGAGCATGTGCGTAACAACGCGGTCGTCGAACACAGCAACATCGCCGCCGTCGGAAAGCTCAAGGATCATGAGCATTATAGCTACGTCGCTGCGGGATATTTAGGAAAAGGCCATTCCGAGGCAGTCGATATTGAGAGCGACCCGCTGCAACAGATCATCAGTGCTAGCTTCGAGCGAAACGAGTCGTTGTCACTCAATCAGCACCTCAAGAAAACCGCAGCCGCGATAATCGAAGCCACCAGTGGCAGCGATCTTGTCATGCCGGTTTTTCATCAAGTACAAACGGCGATGGGTTTTGAGAAACTCAATCCTAATTCACTATACGATGCTATGGTAATTATCAGGATATTTTCAGAAGCGTTCAGCCTGCGATACTACGCTTTGGGTTGATGTCCGCTTCGCTGAAGTCATATTCAAAAACACGCTACTCTTCTCCCGACTCCTAATTGACAATGCCTGGCGTGAAGCGAATGACCGGTTTGGGCGCAAAGCAGCCAACCGCGTCGGAAGGATAAGGCCCCCTACCGCCGCAACCGCCTCGCATTGCCATGCGCCTTGACCTCGAATGGCCTCAGCGCCGCGCCATAGACGGACATCCAGTCGCTAAACGCATTCTCCGGTCGGAAGGCGCGCATGGCGATCCGCTGTTGGGCGAAGGCGGCGTTGATCAGGGACAGGCCCATGGCCTCGCTCTTTTCAAACGCCATGCGCGGAAATTCCGGGTGATCGCTCATATCGAACCGCGTCGGATCGAGCCTGTGCGACATCACGCTGGCTGACGACAGGGCCAGCCGCCACAGCCGCATATTGAGATCGAGCCAGCTCAAATAAACCGTCGGCCACATGTTTACGCCTCCTGAAGGGCCGTCATCCTGCCACGTCCCGCCCCCTCCGTCGCATCACCATCTTGTCAGACGCCGCGTCTTGCGGCATCCGTTACCGGCGGCGCTTGTGACCGCGCGAGTCTCGAAGTCCATGGACGCCCTTTCCGTCTTACGCCGCGTCACCTTTCACCCGATCCTGCTCATAGCCTTCGCAGCCCTGTGCCTGTGGCCGAATATCGGCGGCATATGGCATATGGTCCATCACCATAGCTGGATGATGATGGACATCGACGCCGTGCTGTGCGGCGCGCACAATCTGGCGCGCGACCACAACCCCTACGCCATCCATCCGGTCTGCCGCAGCCTGTCGCCCGCAGCTTACGTCTATGCGCCGCAGTTCGCGCGCCTGCTGGTCCCGATCATCGACGTCTTTGGCCTGACCGGGACGCGCGCCCTCTTCGTCATCGTGCTGCTGATCCCGGCGACCATCCTGGCCTTATGGTTCGCGCTGTTAAAGCCCCTGCCGCAGGTCGATATCCGCTACCGCCTGCTGGCCTTCACGGCGCTGACCTCGATGACCTTTGTGTGCGGCAATATCGGCCTGCCCATGCACGCCGCTGTGCTGGCCAGCCTGCTTTTCTTCCCGCGCACACGCATCCCCTTCACCATCGCCGTCATCGCCTGCGCCTGCATCAAGCCGCCCTTTCTGGCCTATTTCGTCATCTGCCTGTTCGACGACAGGGCCTTATGGCGACGCCTGATCGCGTTTGCGTGGCGCGCCGCGCTGGGCCTTGCCTGCGTCGCCCTGATCATGCTGGCCGACGACCGCTTCCATCATGCGTGGCAAAAGACGCTCAACTCAGTGACGCTGAAACGTCAGGTCGGCATGGGCTGGTTCGAGCTGACCACCTTCACCTTCCATATCCCCGCCGGATCGCGCCTCAACGCCGAACTGGCCGTGGTCTTCATGACCGTCATGACCGTGTGCGGCCTGATCATCGCGCAATGGGGTCAAAAGGGCGAGCCGCTCGACGCGGACGAGCGCCTCGTCCTCGGCATGGGCCTCGTCCCGCTGATGATCCCAAGACTGCTCGATTACGACATGGTGCTGATCGTCCCCTACGCCGCCCTGCTGATCAGCCTGATCCACCGCAACGCGCCCGAAGCCCTCAGCATCCCGCTGTCATGGCTGTTCACCGGCTGGCTCGGTTATGGCGTCCTCGCCTACGCCTTCGACATTCATAGCTGGCACAGAACGCCAATGGACATGCTGCTGTTCGGCCTCACAACCGTCGCCGCGGCCCTGATCGTCGCCGCCCGCCGACTGGCCGCAGCCAGCCCGGCGCCTAAACCGGATTATGCTTGAGAATAAAGTCCGTAATGGTCTTCATCATATCGGTGCGGGCCGATTCGTTGGTTTCCCAGTGGTCTTCGTGATCGTACTGCACGAAGGTCACATCCTTACCCGCCGCCTTCATAGCGTCCGCCATCCGGCTGCTCTGGCTGAACTCGACAACCGTATCGTCCTTGCCATGCACGATCAGCACGGGGATGGTCACCTTGTCGATATGCCTGATCGGCGAAATCTCATCAAGCTTCGTCACATCGCCCAGGAAGCGCTTGAGGTAACGATAGCTGGCAGGCTCGACCAACTCGCCTCCGGCGGGCCGCTCCGAATCGAGCAGGGCCTGCACATCGGAAATCCCCGCCACATCGACCGCGCACTTATAAACGCCCGTATCCAGCGTCGCGCCCGCCAATGCCGCATAGCCGCCGTAAGAGGCGCCGACGATACAGACGCGCTTCGGATCGACCAGACCCTGTTCCGCCAGATGCCGCACCCCATCGCTCAGATCGGTCTGCATCTTGCGTCCCCACTCGCCATATCCGGCCTGCAGGAATTTCAACCCATAGCCGCTTGAGCCGCGGAAATTGGGCTGCAACACAGCATAACCCAGCGTGGCGTAGGTTTCAGCTTCGGAGTCCAGCCCCAAACCGTCGCGATATTGCGGCCCGCCGTGCGGAAAGACCACCAGAGGCAGGTTTTTCGCATCGCGGTTGGGCGGCAGGGTCAGGTAAGCTTCGATCGCCAGTCCGTCGGCGGCCTTATATGTGATCGCCTGCTTTTGCGCGATCCATTCCGCCGGAATCTGCGGATAAAGCTCGCCGACGGTAACCGTCGCGCCTTTATTGAAGTCGATATAGTAATAGGTTCCGGCGTCATCCGCGCCTTCTGTGTACATGATAATCTGGTTGGGGTCTTTGCCGCGATCGACGACCGACACCCGATAGCCGTCCGCCGCCGCCTTCGCCTTGTCCTCAATCGCCTGACGCGCCGGGTCGAAATAGGTATGATGCGACCAGCCGTCATAATAGGACCAGCCGACATGCAGATAGGTGTACGGATCGAACAGCGGCGCGCGATTGAGCGGATCGGCCAGCAGCGGCGCCGATAGCTGTCCGTCCGGCGACAGTTCATAATAGTTCTGACTGTCTCCGTCCGTCTGCGGCGGCATCGAGATCAGTAAAGACCTGCCGTCCTTGGCCAGGCCCCACAGGCCCGGCGACTCCAGATCGGCGTCGCGGCGCATGATTTCCTTCCAGAAGCCGCCATTGCGATGTTCCAGCCACCAGGTCCGGCGCTTCTGATCATAGCTGGTCCTGGCGATCAGATCGCCCTGCCGGTTCATGAACCAGCCCTCCGTATTCCACGTGCCGCGATCGAGAACGGAAAACCGGTCAGGATTATCCAGATCGAAACCATAGAGACAAACCCCGTCCCCGGCCTGCGTCCCGGCGATCGGAATGCTGGCGGCGGCCACCGAGGCGACGCCGTTGCGCTCGATGCGATGCACCCCGCCCATGACGAAGCTCTTGAAACCCTCAACACGGCTGAACAGGGTGTTGGTCTTTATATTCGCCAGGTCATAAATGGTTTTGATCTCAAACGTCATCCGCCCACCGGCGAAGATGTCCTCCTTACCCGTGGCGAAGGTCGAGATCAAAAGATGCGTATCGTCGAGCCAGGTGATGTCGTCGACCTTGGCGGTCCCGATGTCGATCGGCTGCACCTTATTGGTCACAAGGTCGATATCGAACAAGGTCTTGCGCCCGCCGGATTCGCGCAGGAAGGCCAGCCGCGCGCCATTATCCGCCAGCGAAATCTGTTCAATCGCGGGCGATTTCGCCCACATTTCCGGCGTCGGCGCGGACGGCAGGGCGGCGCTCACGCCGGTGGTCTGGGCGCGGACGAGCCCCGGCAGGGCCAGCGCGCCTGTCGCGACGCCCGCGGCAGTCAGAAAAT
>DATMTF010000397.1:0-9813 GCA_035565015.1 Asticcacaulis sp.
CGATCCTATGCTCAGGGCGAACCCTCATCAGGCGCCCATCTTGCGGGAACCAATCTCGAACGCGCCGGCGATCACAATCAACGTGTGACGCTTCAGGCCGTGCGCGCCGCCGGCGCGCCGATCACCCGCGCCGAAATCGCCGAACTGACCGGCCTGACCGCCCCGGCCATCGCCAATATCACCAAGCGCCTGCTCAATGACGGCATGATCATGAAGGCCGGACGCCTGACCGGCGGGCGCGGCCAGCCGGCGACCAAGCTGGTGGTCAATCCCGATGGCGCCTTCTCGATCGGTTTGAATATCGATCGCGATCATATCGCCATCGTTGCGCTCGACTTCGTCGGCAATGTCCGTTTCCGCGAATGCCGCGAAGTCCACTTCGCCATGCCGCAGCAGGTCATCGCCTTCTTCCGCGACGAGGTCGATAAGCTCATCGCGCAAAAGGCCATCCAGATCGACCGGCTGATCGGCATCGGCATCGGCATTCCCGACGATCTGGGCCGCGTGCCGGTGGCCAACCGGCCCGACGCCTATCAGATCTGGTCAGAGATCGACGTGGCCGCGCTGTTCTCCGAAATCCTGCCCGTGCCTGTCCATGTCGAAAACGATGCGGCGGCGGCCTCGATCGGCGAAATGCAGTTCGGCCACGGCCTGAAAAGCCGCAGCTTCATCTACACCATTATCAGCGCGGGTCTCGGCGGCGGACTGGTGATCGACGGCCATTATTATCGCGGCGTCGGCGGCCAGTCGGGCGAGATCGGCTTCCTGCCCGTGCGCAACGAGCAGGGGCAGGAGCGTTCGCTGGAGGACATGGTGTCGCTCTATGCGCTCTATGACGACCTGCGCAAGGGCGGCTTCGATGTTTCGACGCCGGACGATCTGGGACAGCTCGATGCAAGAGGCATGGCGCGCGTGGACGCCTGGCTGGACCGCGCCGCCGAACATCTGGCCATGCCGTTTCTGGTCATGAACTGCGCCATCGACCCGGAGGCGCACTATATCGGCGGACGTCTGCCCGCCGCCTTTATCGAGAAGCTGTGCGCGCGCCTGAACGCCCGGCTGAATGTCTATGCCCGGCGCGTCAAGCGCCTGGCCCCGATCCGCCGCGCCGAACTGGCCGTGGACGCCGCCGCGCGCGGCGCCGGCATATTGCCGTTCAACGACCGCTTCCTGCCGATCCGCGAAGCCCTGATGAAATAAGGCTCACCAGCGCAGGAAACGCCCGCCCAGCCAGGTTGCGATCCCGGTGAAGATCGCCACCGCGCCGCCATAGACGACCAGCAGATAGACGGGCGCGTCGCCGTCGCAATGCAGCGCATAGGCCGCCGCCATAAGCGACGCCGCCGCCAGACCGCTCATGGCGCCCAGCAGCCTGGGCTGAGTCGGCGCCGCGCGTCGCAGCCAAAAGCGCCACATGACCAGAAGTCCCGCCATGCCGCCGCACAGGATGGTCGTATAACAAACCACGACCCCGCCGCTCAGCCAGGCGGCGAAATCGCGCCCGCCAAAGCGCAGCCATTCGACGCCCAGCCCGATCAGCACCGCCGCCGCCACGCCGATCAGCACGATCAGGCGACTGGCCCGCAAGCGCCCCTCAGGTCGCGACAGGTCGATCACCGCCCGGACGGCGCTCAGACCGAGGATCAGGAACATCAGCGGCTTGATCACCGCCATCGGATTGCCGCTCCATTGCCCGTGCATCAGCATGCGGACATCGTTGCGCGGATGGTAGAAGATCAGGATATAGGCCACGGCGACGGCCAGCCCCGCCAGCGCGCCCAGCCACAGACGGCTGTTGCGCATCGGCGCCGCCGGACGCAGAGTTTTCGTCAGCTTGTCGAGCAGGTCGTCAGTCATCGGCGGCCTCCCCGACGGCGCCGACCAGGGCGCGCAGGCGTTTCAGACCGCGATGCACGATCACCTTGACCGATGAGGCCGACCGGCCCGTCTGCGCCGCGACCTCCTCGACGCTCAAACCGTCGATCTTTTGCAGGGCGATGATGCGCGCCTGTTCCTTCGGCAACTGGCTGAGCAGAACGCGCACGTCGCGCGCGGCCAGATCCGGCTGCATGCCGTCGTCCAGCCCCAGCGCCTCGTTCAGCTCGACATGCACGTGCCGGCCATGTTTGCGCACATAATCGATCAGCTTGTGCCGCGCCACCGCCGCGATCCACGGCAGGAACGGCGCGTCCGCGTCGTAGGTGTGTCGTTTTTCATGTACGCTCAAAAGGGTCATCTGCACCAGATCGTCACTGTCGCCGCCGCGCATATCCCCTTTCAGGCGGCGGCGGAAATAGGCGGACAGCCAGGGTTGCAACGCGGCCAGAAGCCGACGGTACGCGCCCGCATCGCCGCCCTGCGCCGCGCGCATCCATGTCTGCCAGTCGTCAGGATTATACGTGACCATGCGCGCTCAGGTTACATCAGCCTTCAAACAGGTCGCCCGAAGCTGGCGGCTGCGCCGGGGGCGTCAGCCCCAGATGCAGCCAGGCGCGCGTACAGGCCATGCGGCCACGAGGGGTACGCTGGATAAAGCCCTGTTGCAACAGATAAGGCTCGATCATGTCCTCAACCGCGTCCTTCGCCTCGGCTATGGCCGCCGCCAGCGTCTCCAGCCCCACCGGTCCGCCGCCGTAATTTTCCATCAGCGCCCTGAGATACCGCCGGTCGGAATGGTCGAGGCCGGACGGATCGACCTCCAGCCGCGCCAGCGCCTTCGACGCCGCCGCCCGGCTGATGGTTTCCGCCCCATCCGCCGCCGCAAAGTCGCGCACCCGGCGCAACAGCCGCCCGGCCACGCGCGGCGTGCCGCGCGAGCGTGAAGCGATCTCCAGGGCGCCGTCCTCGGACAGGTTGGCGCCCATCTTGCGCGCCGCCCCCATGACTACGCGCACCAGTTCGTCCGGCGTGTAAAACTCAAGCCGAAGCGGTATGCCGAAGCGGTCGCGCAAAGGCGTGGACAAAAGCCCCGCCCGCGTCGTGGCCCCGACCAGGGTGAACGGCGCCAGGTCGATGCGCACCGTGCGCGCCGCCGGACCGTCGCCGATGATCAGGTCCAGCACATAGTCCTCCATCGCCGGATAGAGGATTTCCTCGACCGCCGGATTGAGGCGATGAATCTCGTCGATGAACAGGACGTCGTTCGGTTCGAGGTTGGACAGGATGGCGGCCAGATCGCCCGCCTTGGCCAGCACGGGTCCGGAGGTGGCGCGAAAACCGACGCCCAGTTCGCGCGCCACGATCTGCGCCAGGGTCGTCTTGCCGAGGCCCGGCGGGCCGTAGAACAGCACATGGTCCAAAGCCTCGCGCCGCTGCGCCGCCGCCTGCACGAAGACCTTGAGATTGGCCTTGAGCGGCGCCTGACCGACGAAATCGTCAAACACCTGCGGCCGCAGGGCGCGGTCCTGCGCCCGTTCTTCATAATCGTCGCTGGCGTCGCCGGAGATTAATCTCGCCATTTTAGTATCTCACGCGAATTGGGCTTCGCCCATCGTTCCGATGGGGGCGCGCCAGTAGGCGCGGCGCCCGGTCGGGCGCTATCATCCGTGCGCGCAACAAAAAACATAAGCGTCATCGCCCCAAAGCCTTCAGCGAAGCCCGGATCAGGGCGGGCAGTTCGACGCCTTCGCCCGTCGCCTTGAGCGCCGTATCGACCGCGACGCGCGCCTGCTGTTCGGTCACGCCCAGCCCGATCAGCGCCGCCACCGCGTCGCCGCTGATCGACGGAGCGGCGGCCCTGGCCGCTACAGGCGCGGCGGACGGGATGAATGCGCCGCTGAACAGAACCTTACCTTTGAGTTCGATGGCGATGCGCTGCGCCAGTTTCGGCCCGACGCCATTGGCGCGACCGATACTGGTCTTGTCCTCATGCGCCACCGCCTGCGCCAGTTGCGACGGCGTCAATACGTCCAGCACGGCCAGGGCCGCCTTGGGGCCGACCCCCTGCACGCCCAGCAAGGCTATGAAGGTCTGGCGCTCATCCTTGTCGAGAAAGCCGTAAAGCCGCGTGCCGTCCTCGCGCGTCTGGCTGTCGATATGCAGGATCACTTCACGTCCAAGGTCGGGCAAATCGGCCAGGGTGCGCACGCCGCAGCGCACGATATAGCCGACGCCCGCACATTCGATCAGCGCCTCCTCCTCGCCGCGCTCCAGCAGAAGCCCCCTTAACCGCCCGATCATGCGAGACTCCTTTTCAAGGTCTGCATCTTCCGCTTATGCGCATGGGTGATGGCGCAGGCCAGGGCGTCGGCGGCGTCGGTCTTCATATCGGGCGCCTTGGGCAGCAGGTGTTTGACCATGAACAGAACCTGCTCCTTCTCGGCCCGACCCGCGCCGACCACCGACTTCTTGATGTCGAGCGCCGCATATTCGGCGACCAGAATTCCCGCCTTGGCGGGCGCCAGCATGGCGGCGGCGCGCGCATGGCCCAGTTTCAGCGTCGAGGACGGGTTCATATTGACGAAGGTTTCCTCGATCGCCGCCTCGTCCGGCGTCCATTCGGCGATCACTTCGCTCAACTGCTCGAACAGGTGCAAAAGCCGCACCGACAGGGCCTCGTCCTGCGGCGGCTCGATGACGCCATGCGCCACCCAGGACAGGCGCGCGCCCTCGACATCGACAAGCCCCCAGCCGAGCCTGCGCAGGCCGGGATCAAGACCGAGAATCCGCGTCATGTTCTTCATATGTTCGGTTCTATCCATAAGCCGCGCGGCGCGCAAGCGCGATTGGCCGGAAAGTTGCACGCCTGCATCAAGATACGGGCGAACAGGCCCATTCTGGCGCATCGGCTTGCCATAAGGCCGAAGCTGAGGTTAATGTTTCCTAAACGGCATGCGGGGGCCATGATGAACGCCATGAGTGCGAACCGGACACAGACAGCGGAGCGGGCGCATCCGGCGGCTTTCGCCGCGCTGGCGCTGCTGGCGCTGGCGGTGTGCGCGATCGGCCTGTATCTGGGCCGCGCGCCGATCTTGAGCCCCTATCCCGAAGACTGGATCGGCTGGGCGCGGTCGGCCCTGACCTGGTCCGGCGTCTTCGCCGTCGGCGTCGTGCTTCTGCTGGTCGGCGTGATCGGCGCCGTGCGCAGCCTGCTGCCTGCGCCGAAGCCGCATAAGACCACAGCCGCTCCTGTCGTTACGTCTGCCGACGCCCCGGAAGCATCGATGACCGCGCCCGCCGAGGTCGTGACGCTCGACGAAGCCCGTCCGGCGCGCGGCGCGCTGAAATTCGACGCCGACCGCGTCGCCGCCATCGGCGCCGGGACGAGCGCAACTGTTCCTGCGACGCCCGCCGCGCATCTGGGCGTGGACTCGCTCGAACCGGCCATCTTCCATGACAACGCCTCCGACAGCTTTATGAGCCAGGCCTTTGACGCCACGGCGTTCAGCGATAGCCACGGCCTGAAGCTGACGCCGCCATCCGCCGAGATCATCCCGATCCGGCCCGACGTCAGCGTTGCGCCCGCCGACCCGCTGGAGGCCGCTCTGCTGGCGGAAACGCCGGAGCCGGTCGTGCATCGCGACATGCCGACCGATCTCAACGCGGTCATCACCTCGACCCTGCGCTTTGCGCCGGAACATCCGCAGGAGCCTGCTGAGGACGCGGCGCCGACGCCCAGCCCTGAGCCCAGCTATATGGTCGTCGCAACGCCGGAGCCGGAAGCCGCCGCAGAAGCGCCGACCGCCGTCATAGCCGAATCGCCGGACGCCGAAGTCCCAACGCCGCAAGCGCCGACAGTAGAAGCGCCCGTCCCCGAAACGCCCGTCCCCGAAACCCCCGTCGCCGATCCCGAAGCCGAAATCCGTCAGGCCGTGCAGATGGCTCTGTCGGTCTGGCCGGACTCGACCCGCGCCATCGCCGCCGACGAACTGAGCGTACGCATCGCCCATCTCTATTACGACCCGGCGCCCGACAGCGCGCGCGCCTTTCATCTGATCGCGTCCGGCGATCTGAGCGGCGCCTCAACCGCTCTGCAACAGCAGGCGAACGCCCTGGCCGAAGCCGGTCAGACCAGCCGCGCCGCCGAAATCTGGCGCGTCGTCGGCGCCCTGCACATGGGCCGCGACGACAGCCGCGCCATGAACGCCTATGAGCATGTCTCGGCGCTCGACGCTTCGGACGCCAATATTCACCTCTATCTGGCGCGACGTTACCAGATGTCGGGCGACATCGCCAAACAGCCCGAAGCGCTGCGCCGCGCCCTCTATGTCATCAGCGACCCTGACACGCGCGCCGAGCTTCTGGCGCCCTATGCCGATCTGATGCTCAAAGCTGGCGAGGTCAAGACCGGCGGCGACGCGCTCGAAGAACTGAGCCGTCTCAACGAGACCGCCAGCTACCTGAAGCCTGACGATCTGGGCGCCCGCTCGACCTACGCCATCAACGTAGCGCGACTGGCTCAGGTGCGCGAAATGCAGGGCGCCTACGATCAGGCCGCGCCCTTGTATCAGAAGGCGCACCGCGTCTTCGCCGACCTGTCCGCGCTCAAGCCGGAGCATCCCGGCCTGCGCGCCATGGCCGACAAGGCGCGCCAGGACGCGCAGCGTTTCCAGACCGCCTGAATCTTTCTTTCAGAGACCTGCATTTTTTTCGTGCTTATGCCGATGGCGTCTGTGCGCGCCAACCTTACTATCATTTAATGATATATACCTTGCATAGAAAGGTAGCTTGTCATATTCAATGAACATCGCCGTTATGTGAAACGGCTCATCGGCTCAAGGAAGGATCACATGCCTGAAGCCATTGATGTTCAATTGAAAAAGGGCGTTCTCGGTCTGTGTGTGCTGGCCTTGCTGGCGCGTTCCGAGAACTACGCCTACGTGATCGCCAGCCAGATGGCCCAGGCCATCGGCATGGGCGAAGGCACCATCTATCCGCTGATGCGCCGCATGCAGTCGGACGGCCTCGTCTCGACCTATCTGGTCGAAAGCCCGTCCGGCCCATCGCGCAAATATTACCGCCTGACCGAAGCGGGCCGCGCCGCATTGACCGCTCAGGCCGCCGAATGGCGCGGCTTCGCCGGGGCGGTGGACGCCCTGCTCGACGCGGTCCCCACATCATCAAACGAGGCCTGATCATGACTCGCACCGAATTTCTGGATCGCCTGCGCAAGGGTTTGAGCGGTCTGCCCACCCTGACCATTGACGATTTTGTCGCCGACTACGCCGCCCATTTCGACGACGCCGCCGCCGCCGGACGCTCCGAGGCCGAGGTCGCCGCCGCGCTCGGCGATCCTGAACGGCTTGCCCGCGAGCTACGCGCCGAGGCCGGGGCCAAATCGTGGGAAACCTCAAAGACGCCGTCTTCTGCGGTCGCCGCCATCCTGTCGGTCATCGGCCTGGGCGCCATCGACATCTTCGTTCTGCTGCCGATCGCCGGCGGCGTGGCGGGGACGTTGATCGGCATACTGGCCGCCGCATTGGGCGTATTCATCGCTGGCGGCGTCATCTTCGCCATCGCGCCGTTCGCCATGTTGCCCGGCGGCTGGGTCGCCGCGCTTTTAGCGGGCGCTGGCCTGATGGCGTTGGCCGCCGCCGCCGGAGCCATCACCCTGGCCCTGTGCGTCTGGCTGGTCAACGGCCTCGTCTGGTACGCCCGCCTGCATTACCGCGCGCTCAAGCCCGCGCTCGACGCCTGATCAGGAGACAAACCCATGATCCGCAATCTTTTCATCTTTTCCGGCGTCAGCCTCGCCGTCTCCCTGTTCGCCCTGGCCGGCGCCGCCGGTCTGGTGCGGCACGATCTGGCCGCGCACGACTGGACCTGGACCATCGAGCAGAGCCAACACAATATCCACTTCGCCAGGGGCGCCCCGGCCAAACCCTATATGCCCGACACGCGCTCCCTGGCCTGGACCGATACGGACAGCCTGATCAGCGACGTCCCCGGCGACGTGGTCTATGAGCAGGGCAAGCCTGCAGGGATCACAGTCAGCGGCCCGGCGGCTCTGGTGGGCCGCGTGCGTTTCGAAGGCGGTCGGCTGTTCCTGATCGACGGCGATGCGCACGAAGACCCGCAGGTCATCACCTTCCATCTCGGCCCGCACGGCATAGAGGCGCACGCCAATGACCATGACCGTCTGAAGATCGAAGTCACGGCGCCCGCCGTTACGCATTTCAGCGTCGCCAGCGACGGCGATCTCAGCATCCGCGACTACGATCAGCCCGCGCTCGACCTCAGCCTGTCCGGCGACGGCGACGCCCATGTCGAGGGCGCGACGAAGGCGCTCACCCTGTCCGTGTCGGGAGACGGGGACGCGCACCTCGACGACCTGCGCGCCGGGGACGCCAGCCTCAATCTGAGCGGCGACGGCGACGCGGTCATCGCCGCCACGGGCAAGGTCGCGATCAACAGCTCCGGCAATGGCGACGTGACGCTCAAGACCAGCCCGGCCAGTCTGATCAGCCACCTGTCCGGCGACGGCAGCGTCAATCAGGAGTGACGCCCCGCCCGCCTATACGCGGCCAAAAAGAAAGCGCCGACCTCCTTGCTGGACGTCGGCGCTTGTCTTTGCCGTCTTGATGATCAGGCGGCGCGGATGCGGCTCAGGAAGCGCGTCATTTCCTGCCGCAGGGTGTCGGCTTGCTGCGCCAGTTGCGACGAGGCGCCCAGAACCTGTGTGGCGGCCGAGCCGGTCTGTTCGGCAGAATAGGCCATGCTGGCGATGTTGGACGACACCTCGCCCGCGCCCGCCGAGGCCTGAGCGACCGCGTGGACGATCTCCTGCGTCGCGCCGTTCTGCTGCTCGACCGTGTTGGCGATGTGGTTGCTGGCCGTGTTGATCTCGGAGATCGTACCGGTGATGCTTTCGATGGCCGAAACGGCGCGCGCCGTCGTCTGCTGGATCTGCGCGATCTTGTCGGAGATTTCGGTGGTCGCCTTGGCGGTCTGACCGGCCAGCGACTTGACCTCGGAGGCGACGACCGCGAAGCCCTTGCCCGCCTCGCCCGCGCGGGCCGATTCGATGGTCGCGTTGAGCGCCAGCAGATTGGTCTGGGCGGCCAGGCCGGAGATCAGCTCGACCACGCCGCCGATTGAGGCGGCGACCGCATTCAGTTCCTGCACGACCTGCGCGGCCTTTTCCGCGTCGCGCACCGCCTCGCTGGAGATGGTGGCGGAGTTTTCGACCTGACGGCTGATTTCCGAGATCGAGGCGCCCAGCTCCTCGGCGGCGCCGGCGACCGAGGTGACATTGGCGCCGGTCTGTTCGGCGGCGGCGGCCACGGCCTGCGACTGCATCGAGGTTTCATTGGCGGTGGCGGTCAGTTGCGTCGCCGCCGCCTGCATGTCGGTGGCGGCGGTCGAGACGTGGCTGACGATGCCGCCGATGGATTTTTCAAACGTGTCGGCCAGATCGGCCATGACGCGGCGCTGCTCGGCCTCGCGCTCGGCGGATATGACGTCCTGCATGATCGAGATGGTGTGGGCAGCGCCGTCCAAAGTCGCGCCCGACACGGTGAAGCTGACCTCATAGGTCGAGCCGTCGTCGCGGCTTAAGGTAACCGCGCCCGACCACTGACCGTCGCGGCGCACCGCTTCGCGCACCTTCTGCACGACCTGAACGGCGTCCATGCCGTCCTTCTGCTTCGCGGCGAACAGGTCAGACGACTTGCGCCCGATAAAGGCGTCGGCGCTCATACCGCCCATATTGCGCGCAAAGGCGCGGTTGGCGAAGACGATGCCTTCGCGGCCCGGCTCGACGCAGGTCAGGAACATGGCGACCGGCATCAGATCCAGCACCTCGCGCCACATTACATTGCCACTGTTTTTCGCCTTGTCTTTGAATAAACCCAGCATGTCCTGCCCCGTTAAAGT